>JAHEDL010000056.1 GCA_024641255.1 Pseudorhodobacter sp. | reverse complement strand
AGCTGCGCTTTTGCGATTCGATGGCATGCACCAGCAACCCGGCCAGCAGGCCCCAAAACGCCGCACCTATGCCAAAGGCCGTGACCCCCGATGCCGTCACCACCAGCGTCACGGTTGCGGCAAAGCGGGTCGGGGCGGCGCTAAACGCGGCGGTTAGCGCCCCCATCAGCGGCCCCAGCAGCGCAAGCGCCACCAGCGCCGTCATCAGCGCAGGCGGCAAAGCTGCCAGAATCGGCAAGATCACCGGCCCAAGCAGGCCCAAACCCGCCCAAAACCCAGCATAGACCAGCCCGACTTTCCAGCGTTGCTTACGGTCTGGGTGGGTGTCGTCGCCCAAACAAATCGCCGCCGTGATCGCTGCCATGCTGATGGTATGGGCGCCAAACAGCGCCGAAACCGCCGACAGCCCACCCGTCACCGTCAGCGCCGCCCGCACTGGCGGTTCGTATCCCGCCGCACGCAGCGTGGCAAAGCCGGGAAGGTTCTGCGACGCCATTGTCACCAGATACAGCGGCACCCCCAGCCCCAGCAAAACATCGACGCGAAATACCGGCAGAATGAACGTCAGCGTTGGCAGCGGCAGGCGCAGCACTGGCAGATGCGCCACCCCGGTTACAAAGGCCAAAATCAGCCCCGTCGCCAAGGCAGCCAGCACCGCCAGCGCCGGATTTTTCAGCCGCACCAGCAAGAACACCGCCACCATCGGCAAGATCAGCGCGGGTAGGGCCTGCGCCGCCGCCGTGCCTTTCAGGCAAAACGGCAACAACACCCCGCCCAACATCCCCGCCGCAACCCCGTCGGGGATCATCGCAACCGCACGGCCCAGCGGCCGCACCGCGCCGGTCAGCATCACCAAAACCCCCGCCAGCACAAAGGCTGCCACGGCTTCGGGCATCGAAACCCCGGCGCTGGCCGCAATCAGCGCCGCCCCCGGCGTCGACCATGCCAACACCACCGGAATCCGGTGCGATGTGCTGAGCAGCGCCGACCCGATCGCTTTGGCGATGCAGATCGCAAACACCCAAGAGGCGGTTTGCGGCGCTGTGGCCCCGACCGCTGCTGCGGCCGACAGCACCAGAGCAATCGTTGAGCCATAGCCAACAAGGGCGGCCACAAGGGCCGAAGACATCAGGGAAAGTCGCATCACGCCGCCCTCAAAACTGCCGCGCGACTATCGCGGCGGATCGGCGGGTATGCAAGCGCAAGGCGGGAAAGGGAAGGGGCGGCACCCCAAGGGAGGAGGAAAGGGGTGCCGCGCAATCTTCCGGCCAGGGAGGAGGAGGGCCGGTCGAACAGGTGCAAATCCACCAGGGAGGAGGAGGGCAGATTTGCAGTCATCTCCGGCCCGGGAGGAGGTAGGCCGGTGGATCTAAGCGGCAGCGACCCTTGGGAGGAGGTAAGGGCCGCCGCCTGATCGTCTGGCCCGGGAGGAGGTGGGCCTTTCGAATAGGTGGGCAGCAACCCGAGGGAGGAGGAACGGGTTGCCGCCGATCCGATAGCCCCAGGGAGGAGGAGGGGGCCGTCGAAGTCTAGAGGGTGGCGGCGATCCAAGGGAGGAGGAGTGGATCGTCGCCGCACGCCGGGCTTAAGGGAGGAGGAAAGCCCAGCGAAGAGAATAAAAAGGCGACGGCGCAAGGGAGGAGGAGCGCGCCGCCGCGCCGTGAAACCGAACTCCAGGGAGGAGGTTGAAGCCCGGTTCAGGGATTACTTGCCGTAAGCTGCTTCACGCGCCACCGAAGCGATCAGCGAACGGTGAATGCCAAGATCGTTCAGGTCGCGGTCCGACAGCGAACGCAGCTCGTCGATGGTCTGGGTGTAGACGCGGCGGCGCTGGATCGCTGCCGAAAGACCGGCGAACAGGCCTGAGAAACGGTCAGAGGCCGAAGATTGCGCTGCGCGGGTCGTGTTTACATATGCCATGATAGCCTCACTCATTTTTCTGCTAGCGGGTGGGGTGAACCGGATGTCCAAGCCTGTCTTTCCGCTGTTAGGGCAAACATGAGGCAAATGCTGCAACTGCACAATACGGGGTCTTGGCATTGCTGCCATGCAGCATGTGCATGGCTTGGGATCACAAAAAGTTCATACGAAACATACTCTTCGCTGAAAATTTGAGCATTTGGTCAACAGGGTATTGCCCTTTGGTATAAAGCGGCCAAGGTTGCAGCACTCAATAGGAAACCATGGGCAAGGGGAAAACCATGAGCATCGGGCGCGACGAGGTTTTGGCGGTTCTGGCGAAAGTGACGGTGCCGGGCGGCACGCTGGTTTCGCGCGATCTTGTGCGCGCCCTGATGGTCGATGGCAGCCAGATCCGATTCGTGATCGAAGCGGCAACGCCGGAAGAGGCGCGCGCGCTGGCCCCGGCCCAAATCGCCGCCGAACTCGCGCTGAAGGCGCTGCCGGGGGTGACCTCGGTGCAGGCGGTGATGACGGCGCATGGCCCGGCGCCGAAAGCCGCCACCGCAGCCCCGCCCAACCTTGGCGGCGGCGTGAAGATCGGCCAGCACCCAACCCCGCATCAAGGCGGCCCGGCCCGCATCGCCGGCATCGACCGCATCATCGCGGTTGGCTCGGGCAAGGGCGGGGTGGGCAAATCTACCGTGTCGTCCAACCTTGCTGTTGCCTTGGCCAAACAAGGCCGCCGCGTCGGTCTGCTGGACGCTGACATCTATGGCCCCAGCCAGCCGCGGATGATGGGCGTATCAAAGCGCCCGGCCTCGCCCGATGGCAAAACCATCGAACCCTTGCACGCGCATGGCGTCACGGTGATGTCGATTGGCCTGATGCTGAAAGAAGACGAAGCGGTGATCTGGCGCGGCCCGATGCTGATGGGTGCGCTGCAACAACTGCTGACGCAGGTGGCTTGGGGCGATCTGGATGTGCTGATCATCGACCTGCCGCCGGGCACTGGCGATGTGCAGCTGACCCTCTGCCAGCGCACCCATCTGACCGGGGCCATCGTGGTGTCCACCCCGCAAGACGTGGCGCTGCTGGATGCCCGCAAGGCGCTGGATATGTTCCAAAAGCTGAAAACCCCGGTGCTGGGCCTGATCGAAAACATGTCGACCTATGTGTGCCCGAACTGCGGCCACGAAGAACACCTGTTCGGCCATGGTGGCGTCGCCGCCGAAGCGGCGCGTCTGGGTCTGCCGTTCCTGGGCGAGCTGCCGCTGTCACTGGATGTGCGCGTGGCTGGTGACGCGGGCACCCCGATTGCCGCAGGCGACAGCGCGCAGGCGCAGGCCTACGCCCGTCTGGCGCATCGTTTGATCGAAGGCGGCATGGCCTGATCTGGCCCGTAGCGCTGCAAAAACGCTGACCGTCCTGCCAATACCGCGAAGCCCAGCTTTGCGGTATTGGGATATGTGAAGTGCACGTTCGTATATGAAATGCGGCATTTCCTGTGCGTAAGCCTGTTTATACCCCCATTTGACGCAAATTTCGCCCAAGTGGGCTGGGATGGCATGGGAATGACCGCTTCAGCCCCGAATCACCTTTCTGGGAATTCATGGGCGGCGCTGGGATTTCGCCCCATTTTTCCACCAATCTGTCACTTTTGTCGCCAGACGCATCGCCACTTGCAGTTCTGCGCGCCATATGTCTGTAAAATTTTTGGGATTTCATGGGCGGCGGTTCGAAAGCAATTTCACGCTATATATAGTGGTAACGCCGCCGTGATCGTCCGGTTTTCAGCTAATTATAGCAACCCCGCCTACAACATGCTGATTCTCTGCCCGGTCTAAATCAAGATTTGGCCCGGTTTCGCCCAAAAATTTCCATTGCTTCCCATGAAATCCCATGGCATCCCTTTTCTCACGACGATGAGACGGGATCAAAAAAGCAGGGGCAGCTCAAGACCCCGAACAAGGCGATAAAGACAGGCTTCATACAGGCACCCGCCTCATCACAAACACAGAGATCCGGCGCGCAAGCGAGCAGACATCTCCCCCAGGTGGCAAGCGCAGCTGGACGCCCAGCGATGGGACAGACGGCGGATCGAGCAGTGGCAGCAGCTCGATCCGCCTTTTCTATTTTCGGGCCAGCTTGGCCCAAAGAGGAGCGGCAGGGCCGTGAAAGAGGCGTTCAGAGGCGAGTTCTACCAAAAGGTAGACAGCAAGGCGCGGGTTTCGATCCCGGCAGCCTTCCGCCGTATTCTGGAAGCCGAAGATCCTCAGGCCGTCGAAGGCGCGCGCCACCGCGTCTATATGGTCTACGGTGGCAAAAGCCGCACTTTCGTTGAATGCTATTCGCGCGCCGGGGCCGATGCCCTGGCCGAAAAGATCGAAGCGATGGAGCTTGGCAGCCCCGAACGTGACCGCGCCGAACGTGATCTGATCAGCCGGTCGGTCATGGTTGAAATCGAACCCGATGGCCGCATCGTTTTGCCCGCCAAAGTGCGCGCAAAGATGGGCTTTGACGTGGACGAAGTCGCGGGCGAGGCGGCCTTTGCCGGCTTCACCAACCGCTTCAAGCTATATCGTCGCGAAGTGTATGACGCCGAAAACGCAGACGATGATGACGATGGCGTCGATCCGCTGGCCTTGGTCGGCCGCGCGGCAAGGGCAGGATGAGATGACTTCGACAAGCGATCAGAATTCCGGTCGCGCGCCTCACATTCCCGTGCTGCTGCGTCCGTTGCTTGCTGCCGTGGCCCCGGTGCGGGGGCTGTGGCTGGATGGCACCTTTGGGGCAGGCGGCTACACCAAGGGCCTGCTGGCGGCGGGGGCCGATTGTGTGATCGGCGTCGACCGTGACCCGCTGGCGCTGCAAATGGCCGCTGCTTGGGCGGGCGAGTATGGCGATCGGCTGCGGCTGGTTGCGGGCAATTTTTCCGATCTTGATCAGCATGCGGGCGCACCCTTGGATGGCGTCGTGCTGGATCTGGGCGTGTCGTCGATGCAGATCGACATGCCAGAGCGCGGCTTCTCCTTCCAAAAAGACGGCCCGCTTGACATGCGGATGAGCCAATCTGGCGAAAGCGCCGCCGATCTGGTCAACACCGGGTCAGAAGAGCATCTTGCCAACATCCTGTACCACTACGGCGAAGAGCGCGCCTCGCGCCGCATTGCGCGCGCCATTGTCGAAGCGCGCAGCGCAGAGCCAATCACCACGACGCTGCGCTTGGCCGATATCATCTCGAAATGCCTGCCGCGTCCGAAACCGGGGCAAAGCCACCCTGCGACACGGTCGTTTCAGGCCCTGCGCATTGCCGTCAATGCCGAGTTTTCTGAACTCGTGCAGGGGCTTGCCGCTGCCGAGCGCGCGCTGAAACCCGGCGGGCTTCTGGCGGTAGTAACCTTCCATTCGCTGGAAGACCGCGTGGTCAAACGCTATTTCCAGCAGGCTTCGGGTGATGAGCCCAACGCCAACCGCTATGCGCCGGTCAAATCCAGCAACACCGCGCGGTTTGAACTGGTAACGCGCAAGGCCGTTGGCCCCGATGATGAAGAACTGGCAGAAAACCCGCGCGCACGGTCGGCCAAGCTGCGGGTGGCGCGCCGCACCGCAGCCCCCGCCAAATCCGTAGAAGGGGCGGCGATTGATGCCCCCGACCTGCCGCAGACCCAATCCAGAAAAGGACGCCGCTGACCATGCGCCCTGTGCTTTATGTTCTTTCGTTTCTTGCCGTGTTGGCGCTTGGGTTTTGGGCATATCGCGAAAATTACACCACGCAGGCGGCGCTGCGCGACGTGACCGCATTGCAAGACGAAATTGCGGGCATCCGGGAAAGCCTTGCGGTGCAGCGCGCCGAATGGGCCTATCTGAACCGTCCTGATCGGCTGCGCGATCTTGCGACGCTCAATTTCGACCGTCTGGGCCTGTTGCCGATGGAACCGGCGCAGTTTGGCTCGGCGCAGCAGGTGGCTTTCCCGCCCGCGCCCATCATTTCCAACCTTGATATCGCGTCGCCGCAGTCGGTCTCCGGCAGCCTTGACGTTGCCGCAGCCGAGCAAACGCCATGACCCGCACCCCGCTGCGCCCCTTGGCGCGTATTCTTCACGCCCGCAGCACTGGTGAAAACCCCGACAGCATCGAACGCGAAAACCTGCGCCTGCGCCACGAAGTGATGCGCGACAAGGCGCGTGGCCGCGCGCAATTGCGTCTGGTGGTTCTGGCGCTGTGCTTCTTTTCTGCCTTCACCGTGATCGGGGCGCGGATGGGCACGATGGCAGCCTCGGTTCCCGAAGAGCCGCGCACCGCCTCGGCTGGCACCGAAATCGAAGCATCGCGCGCCGATATTCTGGATCGTCATGGCCGGATTTTGGCCACCAATATGACCACCCACGCGCTTTACGTGCAGACCCGCGATCTGGTTGATCCGGCACGGGTTGCCAAGGAATTGGCTGCAATCTTCCCCGAACTTGACGAAGCCACCTTGCTGCGCCGCTTTACCGATGGCCGCAGCTTCTTGTGGGTGCGCAAGGTGCTGTCGCCCGAACAGATGCAAAAAGTGCACGAAATCGGCGACCCCGGCCTGCTGTTCGGCCCGCGCGAAATGCGGCTTTACCCCAACGGCACGCTGGCCGCGCATGTTCTGGGCGGCGCATCCTTTGGCGCCGAAGGCGTCGATTCCGCCGAAGTCATCGGCACTGCGGGTCTGGAAAAATTCATGGATCAGCGCCTGCGCGATCCGGCTCAGGCGGGCACGCCGCTTGTCACCTCGCTGGATCTGACAGTGCAAGCCTCGGTCGAGGATGTGCTGGCCTCTGGCATCACCATGATGAACGCCAAGGGCGGCGCTGCGATCTTGATGGATGTCAAAACCGGCGAGATTCTGGCGCTGGCCGCTGGTCCCACCTTTGACCCGAACGACCGCCCCAACAACCCCACCTCGGGCGAACCGTCTGACAGCCCGCTGTTCAACCGCGCGGTGCAGGGGATTTACGAACTTGGCTCGACCTTCAAGATCTTTGCCGCCGCACAGGCCATTGACCTTGGGCTGGTCACGCCCGAAACGCTGGTCGATGCCAATGCGCCGATGCGTTACGGCAAGTTCACCATCAAGGAATTCGAAAACCACAACTACGGCCCGATGGCGACCGTGGCCGACATCATCGCGAAATCGTCCAACGTCGGCACCGCCCATATCGCCATGATGATTGGCGGCGAACGCCAGCAGGCCTTCCTGAAATCGTTGGGGCTGTTTGATGCCTCGCCGGTCGAACTGGTCGAAGCCAAGGGGGCAAAACCGTTGCGCCCGACGCGTTGGCCCGAAATCGTCACCATCACCGCCGCTTACGGCCACGGCGTGTCGGGCAGCCCGCTGAACCTCGCCACCGCCTATGCCACCATCGCCAATGGCGGTATCAAGGTGACGCCGACGTTGCTGAAGCGCACCGAACCGATGAAGGGCGCGCGGGTGATGAAGAAAGAAACCGCGCTGATGGCCGTCAGCATGATGCGCCGCGTCGTCACCGAAGGCACCGCCAGCTTGGCCGATGTTCCGGGCTATGCCGTGGCAGGCAAAACCGGCACCGCCGAAAAGCCCAAACGCGGCGGCGGCTATGATCACGAAAAAGTGGTCAACACCTTTGCCTCGGTGTTTCCGGCCAACGATCCGAAATATGTGCTGGTCGTCACGCTGGATGAACCGGTTGAAACCACTGGGCCAAAGCCGCGTCGCACCGCCGGTTGGACAGCCGTGCCCGTTGCTGCTGAAATCATTCGCCGCGCCGCACCGCTGCTTGGCCTGCGGCCACAGGTTGAACCCCAGCCGCTGGATGGGCTAACAGCCGTCAAGCAATAACATGGGGTGGCATGATGACAGATCGGCCCAAAACAGTCGCAGACCTTGGCCTCACCGCGCGCAACGGCCTTAACCCGGCGCTGGCAGGTCTGACCGTAGACAGCCGGGCCGTGCAGCCCGGCTTTCTGTTTGCCGCGATGCCGGGCGTCACCGTGCATGGCGCAAGCTTTGTCGCCAAAGCCTTGGCCCAAGGTGCCGCCGCCGTGCTGACCGATGCCACCGGCGCGCGCCTTGCCGCCGAAGCCTTGGCCGCCCATCCCGTCGCCCTGATCGTTGCCGAAGACCCGCGCGAGGCTTTGGCCCGCGCCGCCGCCCTGTGGTTTGGCGCCCAGCCCGCAACCATGGTCGCCGTCACCGGCACCAATGGCAAAACCTCGGTTGCCACCTTTACCCGCCAGATCTGGATGGCCTTGGGCCATGCCGCGATCAACATCGGCACCACCGGCGTCGAAGGCGCGTGGTCCGCGCCCTCGTCGCACACCACGCCCGACCCGATCACCCTGCACCGCATGCTGTCTTTGGCGGCCTCCGAAGGCGTCAGCCACGCCGCGATGGAGGCGTCAAGCCACGGGCTTGATCAACGCCGCATGGATGGCGTTCGCCTGAAAGCCGCCGGTTTCACCAACTTCACCCAAGACCACCTGGATTATCACAAGACCTTCGACGCCTATTTTGCCGCCAAGGCCGCGCTGTTTGATCGGGTGCTGCCCGAAGATGGCACCGCCGTGATCAACATGAACGACGCCAAGGGCGCGGTCTTGGTTGCCATGGCGCAGGCGCGCGGCCAATCGGTGATCACCGTCGGCCATGACGCGGCCTGCGATCTGCGCATTCTTGGCCAGCGGTTCGATGCCACCGGGCAAGATTTGCGTCTGTCGTGGCAAGGCCAACCGCATCAGATCCGCCTCAACCTGATCGGCGGCTTTCAGGCCGAAAACGTCACCCTTGCCGCAGGCTTGGCGATTGCGGCTGGCGAGGCCCCTGCCGATGTCTTTGCGGTGCTGCCAAAGCTGACCGGTGTGCGCGGCCGGATGCAGCTTGCCGGCACCCGCAAGAATGGTGCGTCAGTGTTTGTCGATTACGCCCATACGCCCGATGCGATCGCCACCGCCCTGCAGGCCTTGCGCCCGCATGTGATGGGCCGCGTGATCATCGTGTTCGGCGCAGGCGGCGACCGCGACACCACCAAGCGCCCGCTGATGGGGGCGGCGGCCCGCGCCCATGCCGATGTGCTGTTTGTCACCGATGACAACCCGCGCTCGGAAGACCCGGCGCTGATCCGTGCCGCGATCATGGCCGAATGCCCCGACGCATATCAGGTCGGCGACCGCGCCGAAGCCATTCTGCGCGGTGTCGATGCGCTGCAACCGGGCGATGCGCTGCTGATCGCGGGCAAGGGCCATGAAACCGGACAAGTGATCAAGGGCGATATCTATCCCTTTGACGATGTCGAACAGGCAAGCGTCGCCGTCGCGGCGCTGGATGGTGTGATATGACGCTTTGGACCTCTGCCGACGCCGTTCTTGCCACTGGCGGTCATAGCACCGCCGATTGGCAGGCGAATGGCGTGTCAATCGACACCCGCACCCTGCAACCGGGCGATCTGTTCGTGGCGTTGAAAGACGTGCGCGACGGCCATGATTTTGTGGCGCAAGCCTTGGCAAAAGGCGCTGCCGCCGCTTTGGTCAGCCATGTGCCCGATGGCGTGGCAAAAGAAGCGCCGTTGCTGATCGTGCCCGATGTGCTGCAGGCGTTGGAACAG
>JAHEDL010000051.1 GCA_024641255.1 Pseudorhodobacter sp. | reverse complement strand
CGGTGCGGGTGCTTATTCTGGAAGATATCCCGCAACTGTCGGCCAGCAATTACAACGAAGCAAAGCGGTTCGTCACTCTGATCGACGCGCTTTACGAAGCCCGTGTGCGGCTGATTTGCTCTGCTGCCGATGAACCGGAACGGCTTTACATCGAAGGCTCTGGCGCTTTCGAATTCGAACGCACCGCCAGCCGCCTGCGCGAAATGCAAGGTGCCACATGGGGCCAGGACTAACCGCGCATCGATCCCCCCAACGCGCCGTTTAGCAATTGCTCTTTTGAAAATACTCCCCCCCGGAGGGGCCGCGTTTCCAGCCGACGCCACAGGGCAATGTCTGAACAAAACGTTAATTATTATATTGTAACATACTGATTTTATTAAGTTAATTTTGTGTCGCACTGTGCGACACTATCCGGCCCACACCTGCCAGATCAGCCGCAGCGCCATGCCGGTCGACGTGACCACCAGCAGCGGCTTGATCAGCCGCGCCCCCACCCGAACCGCCAGCCGCGCCCCCAGAGCCGCCCCCGCGACCTGCGCCGCCGCCATCGCAAAGCCCACCGCCCACCACGTCGCTCCGGTGCTGGCAAACACCAGCAACGACCCAAGGTTCGACGCGAAGTTCAGCATCTTTGTATGCGCCGTCGCCTTCAAAACGCCAAAGCCCGCCAACATCACAAAAGCCAGCATGAAAAAGCTGCCAGTGCCGGGCCCGAAAAACCCGTCATAGGCGGCAATCATCGGCACGGCAGTAAAGGTGAACACCGCAGGCTTGATCCGCTCGACCCGATCAAGATCGCTCAGCCCCGGCTTCACCGCAAAGAACACCGCCACCGCCACCAAGATAACCGGCATCACCACCCGCAGCACAGTCGCGGGCATCAGATGCGCCACCATCGCCCCCGCCGCCCCCGCCAGCGCCGACACCGCTGCCATCGCCAATTGCTCGCGCGGCCTAACCTGCCCGGCCCGTGCATAGGCCACCAAAGCCGTGCCAGCCCCGAACGTGCCCTGCAACTTGTTGGTCGCCAATGCTTCAGTTGGCATCGCCCCCGCCAGCAGCAAGGCGGGCACGGTAATCAGCCCGCCACCCCCGGCGATGGAGTCGACAAACCCGGCCAGAAACCCGGCGCAGATCAGAAACACGGCAAGATTGGTTGCAACTTCAAACATCAGGATGCTCCGCAGACGCTATGTTCTGGCGGTGGTCCATAAGGATGTAAAGCCTGCCCGGCAGCTTCCTTTGCTTAGACGAACTCTTCGCAGGTATAGCCTTGCAGATACAGCAGCGCCGTAAGGTCGCCGTGGTTGATCCGAATATCACACTGCGCGGCCACGCTGGGTTTTGCATGCAGCGCCACCCCCGCGCCCGCCAGCCCCAGCATCCCCAGATCATTCGCGCCATCACCAACTGCGATTGCCTGTTCCGGCGTCAGCCCCAGACGCGCCGAAATCTCTTCCAACGCCTGCACCTTCGCGGCTTTGCCCAAGATCGGCTCTGCCACTTCCCCAGTCAGTTTTCCCGCCGCAATCTGCAAAGTATTGGCACGATTCTCGTCAAAGCCCAACACACCCGCGATTGCGCCGGTAAATGCGGTAAACCCACCAGAAACCAGCGCCGCGTAGGCGCCATTTGCTTTCATGGTTGCCAGCAATTCGCGCCCACCCGGCATCAGGGTGATCCGGTCACGGATGACTTCGGCGATAACCGACTCTGACAGTCCTTTCAGCAAGCCAACCCGCTCGCGCAGCGCGGCTTCAAAGTCCAACTCGCCATTCATCGCCCGTGCCGTAATGCCCGCAACATGAGTGCCAACACCGGCTTCGTCGGCCAGTTCATCAATGCATTCTTGCTGGATCATCGTGCTGTCCATATCGGCGATCAGCAACTGCTTCTTCCGCCCGGCAGCCGGTTGCACCACAAGGTCCACACCGATACCTTGTAAGCCCTGCCACACATCCCAGCGGTTCGCAGGCATGTCGGCCAGCGCGAACTCTGCCGCGACGCCGGGGTCCAGCCACAGCGCGTCGCCACCAGCCCAAGCATTGCGCAGGGACTCGACCGTCACGCGTTCAAGCACAGGACGGGCGGGGTTGGTCAGCAGGGTCGCTATGAGCATCCGAAGTTTCCGATAGTGGAGATTTGTGTCGTTTTCCGTGGCCGTTGCGGCGCTTTAGCGCGATTTTCTGACTTGCGCCACCCCGGTTTGGCCAATATCCCCATCGGTGGGACACCCCTCCCCACCGGGGGGCAATTATCTGGAAGGATACCATGGCTGATCTTATCGCCCCGGCACAGCGCCCGGCTAACCCGCGCTTTTCCTCTGGCCCTTGTGCCAAGGTTCCCGGTTTTTCCCTTGAAATGCTTGCAGATGCGCCCTTGGGCCGCTCTCACCGTGCCGCTATCGGCAAGGCCAAGTTGAAAGAGGCGATCGACCTTACCCGCGAAATTCTTGGCGTTCCCGCCGATTATCGCATTGGCATCGTCCCCGGCTCCGATACCGGTGCGGTTGAAATGGCGATGTGGTCGCTGCTGGGCGCCCGCCCTGTTGAAATGCTGGCTTGGGAGTCGTTTGGCGAAGGCTGGGTGACGGATGTGGTCAAGCAGTTGAAGTTGGATGCCAAAGTCAAAATCGCGCCCTATGGCCAGATTGTTGATTTTGCCACCGTCGATTTTAACTCTGACGTGGTGTTCACCTGGAACGGCACGACGTCTGGCTGCCGCTTGCCGAACGCCGATGCTATTCCTGCCGACCGCCAAGGCCTGACCATCTGCGACGCCACCTCCGCCGCGTTCGCGATGAATCTGGATTGGGCCAAGCTGGATGTGACGACCTTCTCTTGGCAGAAGGTTTTGGGTGGTGAAGGCGCACATGGCATGCTGATCCTTAGCCCCCGTGCGGTGGAACGGCTGGAAAGCTATACCCCGGCCTGGCCGCTGCCGAAGATTTTCCGCCTGACATCGAAGGGCAAGCTGATTGAAGGTATCTTCGTTGGCGAGACTATCAACACGCCGTCGATGCTGGCAGTTGAAGATTACCTTGTGTCGCTAAAATGGGCCAAATCGGTTGGTGGGTTGAACGGGCTTGTGAACCGTGCGTCTGCCAATGCCAAAGCGGTGTGGGATTTCTGCGCTGCGAACCCGTGGCTGCAAAATTTGGCCGAAGTGCCGGCGATCGCTTCGACAACTTCGGTTTGTCTGAAGTTCAATGATCCCCGCATCAAAGACGGCGAAGCTTTTGCAAAGGCTGTGGCGAAGCGGTTGGAAAAGGCTGGCGTTGCCTATGACATTGGGGCTTATCGCGATGCGCCTGCTGGCCTGCGGATTTGGTGCGGATCGACGGTTGAAACCGCCGATGTTGCGGCGCTGATGCCGTGGATAGCCCATGCTTTTGAAGCCGAGATCGCCGCGCAGGCGTGATCTTGGCGGTGCGCCCACCGGCGCACCCATTCCCCGAAATTGAAGTGCAAGCCGCGTGCAACACGCTGCTTTCCCCGCAAATCATAGGAGTCTACCATGGCCCCCCGCGTTCTTGTTTCCGACGAACTTTCCGAAACCGCTGTTCAGATCTTCCGCGACCGTGGCGTCGAAGTTGATTACTTGCCCAAGCTTGGCAAAGACAAAGAGGCGCTTGCCGCCGTTATTGACCAATATGATGGCCTTGCCATTCGGTCGGCCACCAAAGCCACCGAAAAGCTGCTGGAAAAAGCCAGCAACCTGAAGGTAATCGGCCGCGCAGGTATTGGCGTTGATAACGTCGATATTCCGGCTGCGTCGAAAAAGGGCGTGATCGTGATGAACACGCCGTTCGGCAATTCGATCACCACTGCCGAACACGCTATTGCGATGATGTTTGCCGTTGCACGGCAACTGCCCGAAGCCAACGCCAGCACCCACGCCGGAAAGTGGGAAAAGTCGCGTTTCATGGGCGTTGAACTGTTCAACAAGACCCTTGGCGTGATTGGTGCGGGCAACATCGGCGGGATTGTGTGTGACCGTGCCGTTGGTTTGAAAATGAAAGTGATTGCCTATGATCCCTTCCTTTCGGAAGAACGCGCCAAGGCGCTGGGCGTGACCAAGGTTGAACTGGAAGAGTTGCTGGCGCGCGCCGATTTCATCACCTTGCACGTGCCGCTGACCGACAAGACCCGCAACATCTTGTCGAAGGAAAATCTTGCCAAAACCAAGAAGGGCGTTCGTATCATCAACTGCGCCCGTGGCGGTTTGGTGGACGAGGCCGCTTTGGCCGAAGCGCTGAAATCGGGTCATGTTGCAGGTGCCGCGCTGGACGTGTTCGAAATAGAACCTGCCACCGAAAACCCGCTGTTCAACCTGCCCAACGTGGTTTGTACCCCGCATCTTGGGGCGTCGACCACCGAAGCGCAGGAAAACGTGGCGCTGCAAGTGGCAGAGCAGATGTCGGATTATCTGCTGACCGGCGCCGTGCAAAACGCGCTGAACATGCCGAACGTCACGGCCGAAGAGGCTGCGGTGATGGGCCCGTGGATCAAACTGGCCAGCCATTTGGGCGCGTTCATTGGTCAGATGACCGACGAGCCGATTAAGGCGATCAACATTCTTTATGATGGCACCGTTGCGGGTATGAACCTTGCCGCGTTGAACTCTGCGGTGATCGCCGGTGTTTTGAAGGCGCAGAACCCTGACGTGAACCCGGTTTCGGCACCGATCGTTGCGAAAGAGCGCGGCATTCAGGTTTCTACCACCCGCCAAGACAAAACCGGCACCTTCGACGCCTATATCAAAGTGACGATGGTCACCGATAAGCGCGAGCGTTCGGTGGCTGGCACCTGCTTCTCGGATGGCAAGCCGCGGTTCATCCAGATCAAGGGTATCAACATTGACGCCGAAATTGGCGCGCACATGCTTTATACCACCAACGAAGACGTGCCCGGCATCATCGGTCTGTTGGGCATGACAATGGGCAAGAACGGCGTCAACATTGCTAACTTCACCCTTGGCCGCTCTGGCGTTGGGCAGGACGCGATTGCAATTCTGTATCTGGATCAAGCGATTGATCCGAAAGTTGTCGATACGTTGGAATCGACCGGAATGTTCAGCCAAGTCAAAGCCTTGCAGTTCGAAGTGGCCTAAGCCATTCTATCGTAACGTCATCGACCCGAAGGCGCGATCCTTCGGGTCTTTCTATTTCTGACATTGGACCGCACATGCGCAGCTATGCTATCGGAGACATCCACGGCCATATTGACCTGCTGAAGCAGGTGCATGATCTGATTGCTGATGACATGGCTCGGCATGGAGCGGCGCCGGTTATTCATGTTGGCGATCTGGTGGATCGTGGCCCAGACTGTCGAGGTGTTGTCGAATATTTGTGCGCGGGTATGGCAAATGGTGCCGATTGGGTGGTGCTGAAAGGCAATCATGACCGTATGTTCACAAACTATCTGCGTGACATAGCGTACCACGATCCCGGACTGCGACCCGAGTTCAGCTATCTGCACCCCAAGATTGGCGGGGCAGAAACTTTGGCATCTTATGGCGTAAAGAATGCGGCGGATCGCCCGCTTGCGCCGGTGCATGCCGAGGCGGTGGCGGCAGTTCCGCAGGTGCACCGCGATTTTCTGGAAGCCCGCCCAACCAGTTTTCAGCGTGGCGAGGTGATCTTTGTGCATGCGGGTATTCGCCCCGGCATCTCTTTGGCAGAGCAGCGCGAAGATGATTTGGTTTGGATTCGCAAAGACTTTCTGGAAGACCCGCGCGACCATGGTGCTTTGGTTGTGCATGGTCACACTGCAATTGATACGCCAACGCATTACGGCAACCGCGTGAATATCGATTCAAGCGCGGCCTATGGTGGGCCACTGTCGGTGATCGTTCTGGAAGGCCGCGAGGTTTTTCACCTTACCACCGGCGGGCGCAAACGGCTTTTACCGCAGACCTAAGCGCCGTCGCGGGCAAGCTCCAAGGCCTGATCCAGCACATCGACCGCGCCGATGTGATTGGCCAGAATAAGCACCAGTCGGGCATTCAAGGCATGGCTTTGCGCCTCTGACAAACCACGATGCGTTGCCAGAAGTTTGGCATAGAATTCGTCGGTGTCGACGATGTTCGGCTTTGTAATCAAAGGCATCAGCGTCCCTCCCATGCTGCAGCAAGAGCGGCTTCAACGTCGGCCTTCGTTCCGCTTATCCAGCGTGCGGCCACGACCTGATCTGGGCGGATCAGATATAAGGCGTGGGGTTTGTCGCCCAAATAGCGCTTGCGAAGCGTGTCCGTGACAGCAGGTGTCAGAATCCGTACGCCCGTAACGTCGGGCGGCGCCGCCCCAAGCGCCAGCAGCACAAAGTCGCTGCCCAAAGCTTCGGTCAACCAACCATTTTCAATTGGCGCGTCGGGGGCCACGGCCCCCGGTTTGGCACCTTGCGGCAAGTCGGCGTCGGGTGCGCTTAGCGGGTAAACGCAGGGCTTCGACAATCGCCCCGAATTCACCATCGGTCGTGCAAAATCAGCACGCGCCGCCAGATGCAGCACGGCATCGCGGAACAGGCGTTCGGCACCTGCATCCGGCGACATAAACCGCGTCGAACGGCTGGAGTTCAGCAAATTTTCATCCGCGCCATAGGTGCGTTCGCGGTCATAGGCGGCAAGACACGCTTTGTCTGCCGTGCTTTTGACCACGGCTGCCAATCGCCACCCCAGCGCATCCACATCGCCCAAGCCGCCGTTGCCGCCACGCGCCCCGAAGGGCGAGACGATATGCGCGGAGTCGCCAACAAACAGAACGCGATTATGAACAAAGCTTCGTAAACGCCTGCACTGGAATGTGTAGACACTGACCCAATCCAGTTTGAAGTCGTTATGACCGACAACTTTCTGAATTCTTGGGATGACTTTTTCTGGCTTTTTTTCTTCTTCGGGGTCGGTGTCCCAACCAAGCTGAAGATCTATTCGGTAAATGTTGTCAGGCTGCTTGTGCAGCAGCGCTGACTGACCTGCGTGGAAAGTTGGTTCAAACCAAAACCACCTTTCGCTGGCAAAATCACCCTGCATTTCAATGTCGGCTATAAGAAAACGCTCTTCGAACAATTCGCCATCAAAATCCAACCCCAACATGCCACGCACCGGGCTGCGGGCACCATCGCAGGCGATCACCCAATCAGCCTCTAGGCTATAGCGACCGTCAGGCGTTTCGATGGTTACTGTCGCGGAATCAGCGGCTTGCTCGACTGAGACCACGCGATTTTTCCAGCGTAGGTTGATGCCAAGTTCAATCGCCCGTTCGACCAGATATTCTTCGACAAAGTATTGCTGCAGGTTCACGAAGGCGGGCATTTTGTGACCGTCTTCTGGCAGCAGATCAAAGTTGAACACTTCTTTGTCACGGTGGAAGGTGCGGCCGACTTTCCATGTCACACCTTTTGTGACCGAACGTTCACCTACGCCCAAGCGATCCAGAATTTCCAGACTGCGTTTTGACCAGCAGATGGCCCGCGACCCCACCGAAACCACATTGTTGTCGTCCAACACCGTCGCTTGCACACCGTGACTTGCAAGTTCAATGGCCATGGCCAACCCGATTGGTCCCGCGCCGACGATCACCACTTTGTGGCGGGGCTCCGGCGCACTTAGACCGGGCGCGGCGACGTATGGAAAGGGAGTGTATGCGTAGGCCATGGCGCCCTCCTTAACCTTGCAGCGCTGACCACATTTCGCGGTCGCGCTCTGCGGTCCAGATCCGGGGTGTGTCGATGCCGCGGGCTTCATCAAAGGCACGCGCGACGTTGAACGGCAAGCAGTGTTCGTAAATTGCAAAATCTTTGAACTTTGGGTCGCAGACCGCGCGCACCGCGTCCCATGCTTCTTTCAAAGACCCACCACGCGCCACCACTTTTGCCACTGGCCGATAGGTGCTTTCCACAAAATCCGCCGTCGCTGCGATGGCTTTTGCCACCATTTCGCGCCCAATCAACGCATCGCCCCGACCGGGCGCAATCGCTACCGGATCGAATGCTGCGATATTGGCCAGCGTATCGGTCCAGTCGGAAAAATACCCATCGCCGCAGTAGCAAGCCGAGTGATATTCGACGATATCGCCGGTAAACATCACCTCGGAATCTGGCACCCAGACCACGGCATCGCCGGCGGTGTGGGCGCGGCCCAAGTGCATGATCTCGACCTTGCGCTTGCCCAGATAGACCGTCATCTGATCGCTGAAGGTCGTGGTCGGATAGGTCAGGCCGGGGATTTCTTCGTGACCCTGGAAAAGGCGTGGAAAGCGGCCAAACTCGCTTGCCCAGTCTTCCGCACCGCGTTCTTCCACCATGCCGCGCGCCCGGTCTGACATGATGATATCTCGTGCGCCATAAGCACTTGCCCCTAAGACGCGCACCGCGTGATAGTGGGTCAGAACCAGATGGCTGATGGGCTTATCGGTGACAGACCGGATACACTCGATCACCTTCCGAGCCAGTCGCGGGGTCGCCTGCGCTTCAATGACCATGACGCTATCGTCGCCGATGATCACGCCGGTGTTCGGATCCCCTTCGGCGGTAAACGCGTAAATCCCGTCACCAATCTGGGTGAACGAGGTCTTTTTTTCCAACAGATCGCCTTGCGATGCAAACGCCTTGGTCATTCATTTCTTCCTTGCATAAGGGTCGGTCAACGCCGGTATCACCTTGCCCGAACATGCCCCGAACCCGATCCGGTAACCTTTGCCAAGCGCCGCGCCGCGCAGTGTCAGCGTGTCGTTATCTTCGATAAAACTGCGGGTGCCGCCTGCTATTTCGAACGGCTCTTTGCCACCCCAAGACAGTTCCAGCAAACTGCCACGGCTGTTCTTTCCCGGCCCCGAAATCGTGCCGGACCCCAACAGATCACCGACATTCATCGCACAGCCCGAACTGGTATGATGTGCCAATTGCTGCGCTGCCGAATAATACATTTCGGAATAGTTTG
This sequence comes from Pseudorhodobacter sp., assembly GCA_024641255.1. GTDB lineage: Bacteria > Pseudomonadota > Alphaproteobacteria > Rhodobacterales > Rhodobacteraceae > Cypionkella. The sequence goes on along the minus strand of JAHEDL010000051.1, from coordinate 595 downwards.
TTCGGCTGATCACAGTTTCTTTGCCGTCATCCGGTGTCAATCCCACCTCAAGCGCGATGTCGTAAAGCATCGGTCCGGGTTCTTGTAGATAGGGAAGCAACGGCACCTCGCGTGGCGGCGTTGGGGTGCGGAACGGTTCAAGCGCCGCTTTCATCACGATCCACGGGCTGATCGAAGTGGCGGTCGCCTTGGCCTGGAACGGTCCAAGGGGCTGATACTCCCACGCCTGAATATCTCTTGCCGACCAATCGTTTAGCAGCACATATCCAAATATCATCGCGTCAGCTTCGGCAACGGTGACCGGATAGCCGTGTTCGGAAGCCTGCCCAACCACCGCGCCCATTTCCAACTCGATATCAAAGCGGCGGGAAGGGGCGAAGATCGGTGCCTCAAACTCTGGCCCCTTCAATTGCCCCCAAGGGCGGCGCACGTCGGTGCCCGACACCACCACAGAAGACGCGCGGCCATTATATCCAATTGGAATATGCAACCAGTTCGGCGGAAGGGCGTTTTCGGCACCGCGAAACATTGTGCCCACATTCGTGGCATGGTTCCGACCCGCGTAGAAATCGGTGTATTCCGATACCATGAAAGG
>JAHEDL010000050.1 GCA_024641255.1 Pseudorhodobacter sp. | reverse complement strand
CATCGGCGGTTCGCCGCGCACGATTTTGTCGACATGCTCCATGCCCGAAATCACCCGGCCGTAAACGGTGTATTGACGGTTCAGGAAGTGGTTGTCGTTGAAGTTGATGAAGAACTGCGAGTTTGCCGAATTCGGGCTGGACGAGCGCGCCGCACCGATAGTGCCACGGTCATGCGGGATACCCGAAAATTCTGCCGGCAGATCCGGATGCTCTGATCCGCCCGTGCCCGCGCGGCGCAGGTTGAAGTTGTCTTCCATGTTGCCGTTGGCAACGTCACCGGTCTGGGCCATGAAGCCGTCGATGACGCGGTGGAAGCAGACGTTGTCATAGGCCTTGGCGCGGGCCAGGGTTTTCATCCGCTCGACATGCTTGGGGGCGATATCGTTCAGCAGCTCGATAACGACTTCGCCGTCTTTGAGCGTGATGATGACAGTGTTTTCGGGGTCTTTGATTGCGGCCATTGCCTTGGATCTCCGGTTTTGATGGCGGGGAACCTAGTGGCGGATCGGCAAAAGGGAAAGGGCTTATGGTTGACGACGCCGAGTTATGGGCGGAAACAGGGGGAAAGCAGCATGGAGTCGGCGATGGCCTGGAAGACGATTGACGATATGGGCATGGCGGGGAAAACCGCTTTGGTGCGGGTAGACATCAACGTGCCGATGGAAGCCGGTGTGGTGACGGACGCCACGCGCATTGAAAAGATCAAGCCCACGGTCGAGGATTTGATCGCACGCGGGGCAAAAGTGGTTCTGCTGGCGCATTTTGACCGCCCGAAGGGCAAGGTTGTGCCGGAAATGAGCCTTGGCCATGTGAAGGCAGCGCTTGAGGCAGCCTTGGGTCGCAAGGTGGTGTTTGGCAGCGATTGCATCGGCGCACCTGCGAAGGCCGCGATTGCGGCGGCGCATCAGGGCGATGTGGTGTTGTTGGAAAACACCCGTTTTCATCCCGGTGAAGAGAAAAACGACCCGGCATTGGCGGCTGAACTTGCGGCTTTGGGCGATGTGTTCGTCAATGACGCGTTTTCGGCGGCGCACCGTGCGCATGCGTCGACCGAGGGCTTGGCCAAGCTGTTGCCCAGTGCCGCTGGCCGGTTGATGGAGGCCGAGTTGAAGGCGCTGGAAGCAGCGCTTGGCACGCCGGTACGGCCCGTGGTGGCAGTGGTGGGCGGCGCGAAAGTGTCGACCAAGCTGGACCTGTTGGGCAATCTGGTGACCAAGGTCGATCATCTGGTGATCGGTGGCGGCATGGCGAACACCTTCTTGGTGGCGCAGGGCATCGAGGTTGGCAAATCTTTGGCCGAACGCGATATGGCACCGACCGCGCTTGAGATCATCGGCAAGGCCAAAGCGGCGGGCTGCACCATTCACCTGCCGGTTGATGTGGTGGTGGCGCGGGAATTCAAGGCTGGTGCTGCGAATGAAACCGTGGCGGCCACTGCCTGCCCGGCGGATGCGATGATTCTGGATGCGGGGCCAAAGACCGTGGCAGAGCTGACCAAGGTGTTTGGTGCCTGCAAAACGCTGATCTGGAACGGCCCGCTTGGCGCGTTTGAAATCGAACCGTTCAACGCCGCCACCAATGCGGCGGCGAAAGTGGCCGCCGATCTGACCAAGGCTGGCGCTCTGGTTTCGGTGGCCGGGGGCGGTGACACCGTGGCTGCGCTAAATCAGGCCGGTGCTGCCGCAGATTTCACCTTCATCTCGACCGCGGGCGGGGCATTCCTGGAATGGATGGAAGGCAAAGTACTTCCCGGCGTCGCGGCCTTGGGCTAAGCAAGATTGGCAGGCCCTGCGCGCCTTGTGCCGGGCCTGCCGCAATGTCACATTTTGTGATGGAAATTGACGAGGTTGTGGACCGTTAGCGCAACCAATATTGCGCCTTTCGTATAAGCTTTCTACCACCGCAATAACCCGTTTGCGTTTGAGGAGAATGCCATGCGCGCGACCAGAGCCGTCCAGAAGATCCTTGCCAACTATGAGGGCGAAACTCCCGGCGTGAAGGCAAATCTGTGCCGCATGCTGATGGAAGGCAAGTTGGGCGGCACCGGCAAGATGATCATTCTGCCGGTGGATCAGGGGTTCGAACATGGTCCGGCGCGCAACTATGCGATGAACCCGGAAGCCTATGATCCGCATTACCATTATCAACTGGCGATTGACGCCGGGCTGAACGCTTTCGCCTCGCCGTTGGGGATGCTGGAAGCGGGGGCGGATACCTATGCCGGCCAGATCCCGACGATTCTGAAGGTGAACTCGGCCAACTCGCTGATGTCGGACACGGCGGGCAAGAATCAGGCCGTGACCGCCAGCGTTGATGACGCGCTGCGGCTGGGCTGTGCGGCGATCGGCTTTACGATCTATCCGGGGTCGGACGCGCAGTTGGACATGTACGAAGAAATCGTCGAGATGCGCAAAGAGGCGGCTGCAAAGGGCATCGCCACGGTGATCTGGTCTTACCCGCGCGGCGAGGCGATTACCAAAGACGGCGAGACGGCGATTGACGTGGCGGCCTATGCGGCACAGATCGCGGCGCTGTTGGGCGCGCATATCATCAAGATCAAGCTTTCCACCGACCATCTGATGCTGCCAGAGGCGAAGAAGGTCTATGAGAAGGAAAAGATTGACGTGTCCACCCAAGCAGCGCGGGTGAAACACTGCATGGACGCCTCTTTCGCAGGCCGTCGGATCGTGGTGTTTTCGGGCGGCGCGGCCAAAGGCGCCGATGCGGTTTACGACGATGCGCGCGCTATCCGTGACGGCGGCGGCAACGGGTCGATCATTGGCCGCAACTCTTTCCAGCGCAAGCGCGAGGATGCTTTGGCGATGCTGGCCAAGCTGGTGGACATCTATAAGGGCAAAGCCTGATCCATCATCGAACGGCAAGTTCGCTGCAACCATTTGACGGCGCGGGGGTTTTGCCCTCGCGCCTTTATTTTTGATTTCACAAGCAAGGTGGCTTGTGCCATTGTGACAAAACGAACCGCCCCCGCTTGATGAGGGACGGACGTAGAGGCCAGACAGATGATTCAAACCCAATCCCGCCCCGCCATCGGTGGCATGTTCTTCATGGTGCTTGCGTTCACCTTGGGAAGCTATTTCACCTTTGCCGCCGTGCAGGGCGATTATGGCGTGTTTCGCCGCGTGCAGATCAATGCCGAAGCGACAGAGCTGAAGCAGGAACGCGATCAGCTTGCCGCCGAACTGGCGCGGATGCAAAATCTGACGCATCGGATGTCGGATGACTATCTGGATATCGACCTTTTGGACGAACAGCTGCGCGACGTGCTGGGCTATCTGCGCGCCGACGAAGTGGTGATCCGCTAACCCCACTTGCTGCGCTGCGGCAAGAAATCAGCCCCGACAGGAACGATGAAAGCGCAAGGCAACCTTGCGCTTTTTGCATTTTCAGCTGCCAAAACTTTGCATCAAATGCTGCTGAATTTTACTTTTTGCGTTTTTTCACCGATGTGGTATATATAGTTTAATACTAAACTAGTTTCCACACCGTGACGGGAGGACGCCACCGTGGCTGTTAAGAAAGCCCCAGAGAAATCAAACGTCTCGAAGGAAGAACTTCTGACGTTCTACCGCGAGATGCTGCTGATCCGCCGATTCGAAGAGAAGGCCGGTCAGCTTTATGGCATGGGTCTGATCGGGGGCTTTTGCCACCTGTACATCGGGCAAGAAGCTGTTGTGGTCGGCCTAGAAGCCTGCACCAAAGACGGCGACAAACGCATCACCAGCTATCGTGACCACGGCCACATGCTGGCCTGCGGCATGGAAGCCAATGGGGTGATGGCCGAGTTGACCGGACGCGAGGGCGGCTATTCCAAGGGCAAGGGCGGCTCGATGCACATGTTCAGCCGCGAGAAGCATTTCTACGGCGGCCATGGCATTGTGGGCGCGCAGGTGCCGCTGGGTGCAGGGTTGGCCTTTGCCGACAAATACAAAGGCAATGACAACGTGACCTTCGCCTATTTCGGCGATGGCGCGGCGAACCAAGGCCAGGTCTATGAGACCTACAACATGGCAGAGCTGTGGAGCCTTCCGGTTATTTTCGTCATTGAAAACAACCACTACGCCATGGGCACCTCGCAGGCGCGGTCAACCAAATCGGAAACGCTGTTCGGGCGCGGTCTGGCTTATGGCATCGCTGGCGAACAGGTTGACGGCATGGACGTGCTGGCCGTGAAGGCCGCTGGCGAAAAGGCCGTGGCGCATTGCCGGGCGGGCAAAGGCCCGTACATCCTTGAAATGATGACCTACCGTTATCGCGGCCACTCGATGTCGGACCCGGCGAAATACCGGACCCGCGACGAGGTTGAAAAGATCAAGACCGAGAAAGACGCGATCGAACATGTGCGCGATCTGCTGCTGGGGGCTGGTCTGTCGTCGGAAGAGGATCTGAAGTCGATCGACAAAGAGATCAAAGAAATTGTCAACGCGAGCGCCGAGTTCGCCAAGGCAAGCCCAGAGCCGGCGCTGTCCGAGCTTTGGACCGACATTTACGCCTGAGGGGGGAAAACCATGGCAGTTGAAGTACTTATGCCCGCGCTTTCGCCCACGATGGAAGAAGGCACGCTGGCGAAATGGCTGGTAAAAGAAGGTGATGTGGTCAAATCGGGCCAGATCATTGCCGAAATCGAAACCGACAAGGCAACGATGGAATTCGAAGCCGTCGATGAAGGCATCGTGGGCCGGATTCTGGTGGCCGAGGGCTCGGCGGGCGTGAAGGTGAACACCCCGATCATGGTTCTGGTCGAGGCTGGTGAATCGGCTGACGCCGCACCTGCCCCGGTGGCAGCGGCGGCGCCTGTGGCGGCAGCGGCCCCAGTGGCGGTGGCGGTTGCGGCAGCCCCGGTGGCTGTGGTTTCGAAAGCCTCGCCCGATTGGGCGGCTGGCACGCCGATGAAGCAGATGACGGTCCGCGAAGCGCTGCGTGAAGCGATGGCGGAAGAAATGCGCGGCAATCCGAACGTGATGCTGATGGGCGAAGAAGTTGGTGAATACCAAGGCGCCTACAAGATCTCGCAAGGTTTGCTGGATGAATTCGGTCCGAAACGCGTGGTTGATACGCCGATCACCGAGATTGGGTTTACTGGTATCGCAGTGGGTGCGGCCTGGGGTGGTTTGAACCCGATCGTCGAATTCATGACCTTCAACTTCGCGATGCAAGCCATTGACCACATTCTGAATTCGGCGGCCAAGACCAACTATATGTCGGGCGGTCAGTTGGGGTGCCCGATTGTGTTCCGTGGTGCCAATGGCGCTGCGGCACGCGTGGGCGCACAGCACAGCCAGGATTTCGCAGCATGGTATGCGGCAATTCCAGGTCTGAAAGTGGTGATGCCTTATTCAGCTTCGGACGCCAAGGGCTTGTTGAAGCAAGCTATTCGTGACCCGAACCCGGTTGTGTTCCTGGAAAACGAAATCCTTTACGGCCAGTCGTTCGAAGTGCCGGACCTGCCCGATTTCACCATTCCGTTCGGCAAGGCCCGGGTTTGGCGCGAAGGCAGCGATGTGACCATCGTGTCGTTCGGGATTGGCATGAAGTATGCGCTGGAAGCCGCTGATCTGCTTGCGAAAGACGGGATTTCGGCCGAAGTGATCGACCTGCGCACGCTGCGCCCGATTGATTATGACACTGTGCTTGCAAGCGTGCAGAAAACCAACCGCTGCGTCACCGTGGAAGAAGGCTTCCCGGTGGGGTCGATTGGCGATCACCTTGCGTCAACCATCATGCAGCGCGCGTTCGACTATCTGGATGCGCCGGTGGTGACTTGCACCGGCAAAGACGTGCCGATGCCCTATGCCGCCAACCTTGAAAAGCTGGCTTTGGTGACGACCGCAGACGTGGTCGCTGCCGTGAAATCCGTTTGCTACCGTTAAGGAGGGGATGATGGCTGTAGAAATTCTGATGCCTGCGCTTTCTCCGACGATGGAGGAAGGCACGCTGGCGAAGTGGCTGGTGAAAGAAGGCGATGTGGTCAAATCGGGCCAGATCATTGCCGAAATCGAAACCGACAAGGCGACGATGGAGTTCGAGGCGGTGGATGAAGGCACGATTGGCCGGATTCTGGTGGCCGAAGGATCGGCCGGTGTGAAGGTGAACACGCCCATCGCAGTGCTGGTGGAAGACGGCGAAAGCGCGGACGCGGCGCCAAAGCCCGTGGCCGTTGCCGCAGCGCCGGTGGCGGCTGTGGCTGTGGCCGCAACGGTGGCGGTTGCGGCACCTGCTGCACCGAAAGGGACTGGGGCGCGGGTGTTCGCGTCGCCCTTGGCCCGCCGGATTGCAGCGGAAAAGGGTTTGGACCTGAGCAAGGTGCAAGGCTCTGGCCCGCATGGCCGGATTGTTCGGTCGGATGTCGAAGGTGCGACTGTTGCTGTGGCACCCGCTGCTGCTGTTGTGGCGGCACCTGTGGCAGCCCCGGCTGCGGCACCTGTTGCCGCAATGGCAACTGGCCCGTCGACCGATATTGTGCTGAAAACCTACGCCGACCGTCCGTTTACGGAAGTAAAACTGGATGGCATGCGCAAGACGATTGCGGCGCGCCTGACCGAAGCCAAGCAAACCGTGCCGCATTTCTACCTGCGGCGCGACATTGAACTGGATGCGCTGATGGCGTTCCGCGGGCAGTTGAATGCCAAGTTGGAAGCCCGTGGCGTGAAGCTTTCGGTCAATGACTTCATCATCAAGGCCTGCGCCTTGGCGTTGCAGCAAGTGCCGGCCGCAAACGCGGTTTGGGCGGGCGACCGGGTGTTGCAGTTCAAGAAATCGGATGTGGCGGTGGCCGTGGCGATTGAAGGCGGGCTGTTTACGCCGGTGCTGAAAGATGCCGAAGCCAAGTCCTTGTCGGCCCTGTCGGCAGAGATGAAAGATCTGGCCAAGCGCGCGCGCGACCGCAAACTGGCACCGCATGAATATCAGGGCGGCAGCTTTGCGATTTCGAACCTTGGGATGTTCGGCATTGATAACTTTGACGCCATCATCAACCCGCCGCATGCCGCGATTTTGGCTGTGGGCGCGGGTGTGGCCAAGCCAATCGTCAAAGATGGCGCTGTGGTTGTTGGCACGGTGATGTCGGTGACACTGTCGGTCGATCACCGTGTGATCGACGGGGCCTTGGGGGCGCAGTTGTTGCAAGCCATCAAGGACAATCTGGAAAATCCGCTGGCGATGCTGGCGTAACAAAAAAAAGCCCCGGAGGAAACTCCGGGGCTTTTTCATAACATCTGCGGCGGCTACTAAAGTTCGCCGTTGATCAGCTGATCCATCGTGACCGAAGGCTGTTCGCAACCCGCCTCGCCCACAACCCGCGCCGGAACGCCGGCAACGGTGGTATTGTGCGGCACATCATGCAGCACCACAGACCCCGCCGCGATACGCGAGCAATGGCCGACGTGAATGTTGCCCAGAACCTTGGCCCCCGCCCCGATCAGCACGCCATTGCCGATTTTCGGGTGACGGTCGCCGTCTTCTTTGCCAGTGCCGCCCAAAGTGACCGAATGCAGCATCGACACGTTATCGCCCACCACGGCGGTTTCGCCGATGACGATGGAATGCGCGTGGTCGATCATGATGCCTTTGCCGATTTTCGCCGCCGGATGAATATCAACGCCAAAGACTTCAGAAACCCGCATCTGCACGAAATACGCCATATCGCGGCGATTGTTTTGCCACAGCCAATGGCCAATGCGGTAAGCCTGAATCGCCTGATAGCCCTTGAAGAACAAGATCGGCTGGATGAAGCGCAGGCAGGCCGGGTCGCGGTCGAACACCGCTGTCACATCGGCGCGGGCGGATTGACCCAGCTCGGGCGCGGCTGCATAGGCTTCGTCGGCGATTTCGCGCAGGATCTGTTCGCTCATTTCGCCCGAAGCCAGCTTCAGCGAAAAGCGATAGGCCAGCGCCCGTTCAAGCGTGGAATGGTGCAACAGGCTGGAGTGGACAAGCCCGCCAAGCAACGGTTCGCAGCGCACCATATCAAACGCTTCTTCGCGCACGCGGCGCCAGACGGGATCAAGGGCTGCGATTTTGGCGTTGGTTTCGGCCATGATATGTCTCCTGCTTGGCAGTGACATTAGCATATTGGAATTGGCCGGAACAGTGGCAAGGCCCTATTTGCGGGCAGTTGCACAGAAGGTTTGTTTTCTGGCGGCAAGCAGCTGCGCGACAAGACCTAGCGCCGAAAGGAAGGCGGCAGAGCTGGCAGAAACCGCAACTGGCGGCTGCAGTTCGGCCAGCGCGCGCGCCATAAGGCTTCCGTTGCCCCATGCGGGATGCGGCAGGCCAAAGCGTTTGTGGTAGCGATGGGCAGCATCGGCCTCGGAAATCAGGCGGTGCGCGAATGCGGGTTGTTGTGCTGCCGCTTGCGCCGCCACCGCAGTGGCGGCCGCAACCAGATCACCCAAAAGACAGCGGCGCATGTCAAACCGTGACGCTGACAGAGCGAAACGGCCCGTTGCCAAAGCGCTGGGACACTTGCGCCACCGCAATGGTGATCACGCCCGACACCGCATCGCTTGCCTGCATGGCGGTGGTGTAAACCCATGTGGGCGACGCAACCACGGTTTCGCGCCGCAGGTTGCCCCCTTGTGTCACCCGAACCACATAGCTTTCACTGTCTTCGCCAAGCGGCACCTCTAACGACTGCCAGTTGTCGCCATCAACCCGAGTGCGGCGCTGCCATGTGACAGTTGCACCTAATGCTGGCCGCTGAACCGCAGCAAGATGCGCGACGGAATAGGGGCGCAAGCCCGTGCCGAAGAAGCTTTCGCTGCGCAACACGCTTGCGGCATTATCGTAGCCCTTGGCGATGGGGCCAAAGCGATAGAACCGCTCTAGCCCGCGCGCCGAAAGTGGCAAGTCGATCTGTTGCACGGCGGCATTCAACAGCACAAAGGTGCTGCCCACGGGCCAAACCGTGGGCATCGTCGCGTCGGTACCAGCCTGACCGCGCAACCGCAGCTTCAGACTGTAGGTTTTTGCGGCAACCAGCTCGGCTTCGGCAAACTGAAGCACCTCCCAATTCGCTGCCGTGCCGTCGCCGATAGCGGCCACATTGGCGCCCGACAACACCGCAAGCAGGCTGGCAGAGGACAGTGCGCCATCCTCGATGTGCACGCGCAGTTCCGCGCCGCGATCCCAAGTGCCGATTTGCGCGGCGGCAATCGGCGTTTCGGTGACGCCGATGATGGCAGACTGCGTCAGAACCGTGTTCAGCGTGTAGTCGTCGTCGCTGATCGCACTCCAAACCCCAACGTCGCCCTGCCAAGGCTGGGCAGTGACGCAAGCATGCGGCGCGTGGACAATTTCGCTGCCTTTCAGCAAAGGCAAATCCAGAAACAGCGGATACACCGGCACCGTGGCGCGATATGGCACCCAGCCGCGCGCGGGCACTTTCGCCTCGGACGGTTGATAAACCCGGGGGTCAACACGCACCGCTTCAAGCAGTTGCAGATCTGAAAGTTCTGCCCGATCAATGCGGTAAAGGTTGCCGTCAAGCGCCACGGTATCGCCCACACCAACCGCGAGGTTTGATTTCG
>JAHEDL010000042.1:8229-9613 GCA_024641255.1 Pseudorhodobacter sp. | reverse complement strand
GTCTGCCATCCAGTGCCGCAAGGGTCAAACCGCCGTGTCTGACCCTGCTCTTTCGGCAGATGAAACGGGATCATCAATAATCCCCCCCAAACGCCGAAACCGCGTAACCGCCTGCAACGGCGGTTCCAAGCGCCACATTCACCTTGTAGCCCGCAGGAAGGGCGATGTTCATCGGAATTTCATAACCAGACAACGCCGCCACTTCGGAATTCGTGGTCGCAGGCAGCGACAGTTCGGCAATCAGCACATTGTTGCTGGCCGTCGCATTGCTGGCCCCGTTGTTCAAAAACACCCGCAAGACCGACGCAACATTGGTCCCGCGCGGCCGCACGGTCAGTTTTTGCAAATAAGACCCATTGATCGCATCGGCGGTAAACACGGTATCGACAATGCCGATGCCATCTTTCGCGGTATTTGCCAGGGTAATTCCGGTGTCCCATTCGACATGGGCGGCCTTTGAAAAAATCGGTGCGGTGTTTCCAGACATATAAGCTACTCCTAGTTGAAAAATGCTTGTTGATTGACCGCCAGTTGCAGCCCGTATTTCACGGCCGCATCCAAGACCCACACAGTGCCGCCGCCCGAAACAGTAACATCGCCTTTAGCGCCATCGCTGACGCCCACCGGTTGCGTCACGCCCGCCGAGCGCATCTTGATCTGGCCGCTGGTGCTGTTCAGCCAAAGCTGACCATTGCTTGGGCTGGCCGGGTCGCTGGCCTGCCCGCCCAGCTTTACCAGCTGTGGCAGCGTCACCTGCCCTGTCGCGCGCGCCACCGTCAACGCGGTGAAATAACTTGAACCATCGGGGCTTACCTTGATGGCAAAATCATCCGATCCGGTGGTGCCCATCTCGGCCCGCCCGGAAAACCCGGTTTGAAAGTTCAGGCTGGCGGTGTCGCTTGCCAGCGCCTTGTTCAGCTTCAACTGATGCCCGGCCCCCGCATGATTCAGCAGCGTCGCGGGCGCGTTGACCGATAAGCGGTTGGTTGCGTCAGGCGTGGCCGAAACCCCCAACTGCGGCACGCTTAGCGGTTTATCCGCCTGCGCCGCCCAGCCCACGCCACCAAACACCGCAACGGTGGCTTCATCCTCGATATAGGCCTGCCAACCCGGCAAAGGCGTGAAAAACTGCCAAACCGCGTTTTCATAAAGCGCGATCTTGCCGGTCTGCCCGGCCCAGGCCCCGGTTGCCGCCGCAGGCACGATATATCTGTCGCCTTGCAACGGGGCGGCTGGCGGCACCGCCAAGGTTCGGTCTTTGACCGACAGTTGCACCACAAGATCCAACAGCCGCAACGCGTCGTTATGGGTGACATGCTTTTGCGCCTGCGCCGGCAAAATCAGCGGCAGCGCCAGAATTGTCGATGTATCGGCCATGGATAAC
>JAHEDL010000042.1:0-8219 GCA_024641255.1 Pseudorhodobacter sp. | reverse complement strand
CCTCCGCAAACGCCGTGGAGGTTGATCCTATGCAAGCAGCGTTAACGCTGCCAAAGCACAGCGCGCGCTGGCCTAATCCGCCGCCTGCAACGCCGCAGCATCCAGCGCGTCGCGCCATGTTACCCAAGAAATCGCACCGATGATCAACGCACCACCCAGCAGCACGAAGGCATCCACCGCCTCGTTGAACAGCAGCGCCCCGACAAGTGTGGCCCAGATCAGCGTCAAGAAAGTCACCGGCTGCGTCACCGTCAGCGGGGCGGCGCGAAACGCCCGCGTCATACAGTAATGCCCCAGCGTGGCACAAACTGCCACCACCGCCAGCCACCCCATCTGCGCAAGGCTGACAGGCACCCACACCAGCCAAGCCAAGGGGGCCAAACCAACCGTCACCGTAAGTGACATCATCGCCACGATCACCGAGGCAGGTGCCAAGCCGGTCAGGCGCTTGGCAAAAAGATAGCTGCCGCAGAAACACAGCGAGGCGAAAATCTGGCTGACATGGCCAATGTTCAGCGCCTGCACCCCCGGCCGCAGCACGATCAGCGCCCCCAACAGCGCAACTGCAACCGCCGCCACGCGACGGGGGCTGAACGGTTCGCGCAAGATCATCGCGCCCGCCACCAGCATCAGCACCGGATTAAGATAGCCAATCGCCGTTGCATGCGCGACGGGTATCCGCGCCATAGCATAGAACCAGAACAGCACCGCCGCCGTATGCGCCACGCCGCGCCAAATAAACAGCCGCATCGCGCCGGGGGCGATGCCGCGCAGCACGCTTGGCAGCACGGGAATCAAAAAGATCACCCCGAACAAGAACCGCAAGAACGCCGACTGTGCGGCGGGTAATTCGGTGCCCAGATAACGCACGATGCCGTTGACCCCCACAAAGGAAAGCCCCGACAGCACCATCCAGAAAATGCCCTCACGCGGGCGACCAAGGTCGTTCAGTGTCATGCGCGGACCAAAGCCGGACTAGCCGCCAAAGGCAAGCCCTGCAGCAATGCTCCACATCGTGACGCCAACCACAAGCTCCAATACAACCCAGGCTTTGGGGTTGGCGAACACCGGCTCCAACAGCCGCGCGCCATAGCCAAGTGCAGTGAAAAAGCTCAGCGAGCCACAGGCGGCGGCAACGCCGAACACCGCCTGATGCGGGGCGTATTGCGCCGATATAGACCCCAACAGCACCAATGTATCCAGATACACATGCGGGTTGGCCCAAGTTAAGATCAGACAGGTGGTCAGCACCTTGCCCAGTGTCGCGGTCACGCCCTCGCTTGGCTTCAGCGCTTCGCCGCCCTGCAAGGCGGCACGAAACCGCAGGCTGCCGTAAACCAGCAAGAACACCACTCCGCCCCAGCGCATCGCCTCGCCGATCCACGGCACCTGCGCCGAAACCGCGCCAAACCCGGCCACACCGGCGGCAATCAGCGCCGCATCCGAGAGCGCGCAGGCCAGCACCACCGCGCCCACATGTTCGCGCCGCAAGCCTTGCCGCAGCACAAAGGCGTTTTGCGCCCCAATCGCCAAAATCAGGCTAACCGCCACCAGATAGCCCTGAGCCGCTGCTTCAAACATCGTCTGCCCCTTTTGCCCGGGGTTGACCTAACAGACGGCAGACGGTTCACTCCAGTTAATCTTTCTCTGGCTGATTAAGGACAGCTAATGTTCGACCTTGCCCAGTTGGCGGCCTTGGCAGCGGTGCATCGGCGCGGGTCGTTTGATCTTGCGGCGGCGGAGTTGCATGTCACGCCCTCGGCAATCTCGCAGCGGTTGAAAGCGTTGGAGGAAACCGCGGGGACGCTGCTGATCAAACGCGGCCAGCCGTGTTCGGCCACGCCGGCGGGGCTGCGGATGATCCGGCATCATGACGAGGTGACGCTGTTGGAACGCACCTTGGCCGCCGATCTGCCATGGCTGTCGCCGCGAGCCGCGACGCTGCGGATCGCAGTGAATGCTGACAGTCTGGCCACTTGGGTCATTCCGGCGCTGGCGGCGACAGAGGGGTTTTTGTTTGATCTGGTGATCGACGATCAGGATGTCAGTCAGGATTGGCTGAAACGCGGCGAAGTGGCGGCGGCGATCACGGCGCATCCGGTGCCGTTGCAGGGTTGCGATACGGTGGCTTTGGGAAGTCTGCGCTATCGGGCCACGGCGTCGCCGGACTATATGGCGCGCTGGATGCCGCAGGGGGTGACGCTGGCCAGCCTTGCCGCCGCACCGGCTTTGACGTTTTCCGACAAGGATCGGCTGCAGGACAGCTGGGTTGCCCGCCAGATCAGCAGGATCGAAGGCAACCGGACCGCGCGGGCAAAGAAGATGGCGTTCCCCACCCATCGGCTGGCGTCGTCGCAGGCCTTTGTTGATGCCTGCCTTGCGGGCTTGGGTTGGGGGATGAACCCCGAGGCTTTGGTGCGGCCTTATCTGGAGGATGGCAGGCTGATCGAGATGGTGGCAGATACCGCGCTGGACGTGGCGCTGCACTGGCAGTTTGCCCGGCTGACCGCGCCTGCATTGGCGGGGTTGACGCGTGAAATTCGGGCGGCAGCGGCGAAGGTGCTGATCGCGCCTTAGCGCCAGTTTTGGCATGGTCCCAACGCGGGACCTTTTTTATCTGTTTTATATCAAAGCACTAACCTGGTGATTTTCACGAACTCTTAACACTTTCGCAGTGCAACCCTAAAACTTGATCCGCTTTGGCCAGACAAATACCTGATCCGCCGGCGGGCCATCAGCCCCCGCCATGCCATAGCAGGCGGCGCGCAGCACCGCGAGAATACCGGCCTTGCCGGCGCGAAACCCGCCGGTTGGAATGGTGGCCCCCACCTCGATCCGCAGAGGCTGGCCAGAGCGCCGCCGGGTTTCGGAAAAGATCAGCGCCAACCGTAACGGATAGGAAAAATGGCTGACAGTCTGGAACAGCCGCGAATTTTGGCCATGCACAAACAGCGGCAAGGTCTGCACGCCTGGCCGCTGCGCAAGGCGCGCGACGAATGGGTGCCATTCGGCATCAACCGCGTGCCGCGCCAAGGGTTGTGCTGCGGTTGAAATGCTGCCTGCGGGAAACACGATCAGACAATGGCCCTGATCAAGCCAACCCACCGCCTGCCGCCGGGTTTCGGCGGATACCCGCCGCGCGGCCGCATCGGCGGCAAAATCAACTGGCAACAACAGATCGCGGCCTTCGGGCAGTTGACACAACAGCGAATGCACCATCAGCTTTACGTCAGCGCGGCGCGAGGCCAGCAAATGACCAATCGCCAGCCCATCGGCGATGCCAAACGGGTGGTTGGCCACCACCAACAGCGGCCCGGTGGGCGGAATGCGCGCCAGATCGGCGGCGTCGACCTGCGGTGTCACGCCCAGCAACCGCGCTCCGGCGCTGAACAGGGTTTCGGACGCATCGCGCGGCGCCTGGCGCCATGCGTGATACAAGCGCTCAAAGCGGCAGCGACCGCTGAGCGTTTCAATCGCGCGGATCAGCGCCCGTTGCAGCAAGGGCTGCTCTGGCCGCGCATAGCTGAACACCACCGCCGTGGCCGAGCTTGGCGGCGCGACGGCCGCGCCGGTGACAATGGTTTGGTGTTTCATGCAAGACCCCGAACGCCGACAAGATCCGTCGCGCGATGCAGGCCAGTATAGCCGCGCTTAATGACAGGGCGGTGACAGGTGGGGCGGTGTGATTGGCGGGCTGGTGGTTAATAGACGCGCTGAAGTTGCGTGCGCCGGAGCCAGCGGAACACCAGCATCGCCACGACCATGATAGCCAACAGGCCCATAATGTCGGCCAGAATGCCGCTGCCGATGCTGAACAACTGTTCGTCGACAGACAGGGTGCCACAGCATTTCATCGAATAGCGGATCATCTGGTTCATCACCGAGGTGATGAAACCAACGATGAACAATTGCCGCCAGCGCAGGCCGGATTCATCACAGCGGCGCAGATCAAGGCCCATCAGCTTGGTGATTTCAAAACCCAGCGGCACTGCGATGCCCTTCAGCACCACAATTGCCGCCATGGTCCATGTGAAGTTTTCCGGCCCCAGATACAATACCGCGTAAATCAGGGTGACAGGCAGAACAGCCGCCAGCGACAGCCAGCCAAACATCCATGCCAAGAGCACCTTCACGCCATGCGGCAGGTATAACAGGCTGATACGTCCTGCAGACATGGCGGGCAGATAAGGATGGGTCAGCGCATCAATCGCAAAGGTCAGCAGGCAAGCGCAAAGCAGCACAAAAGCTGCCGCGGCAAGCTGTGCGGCAAGGGTTTGGAAGGACTTCGTCATGCGCCACCGTGGTTTCTCATCCTGAGAGACTATTTGCTTTAAGCTTACTTTACAATATATATCCCTGAACGGGTGTGAGGTGCATGATCAATCAACCTGCGGTCGAGCAATCCACGCAAGGCACGGTGGTAAGATGCCTGTGGGATCGACGCCGCCAAAGGATGCGACCGAATCGCTTCGGAGCGGACGCCGGAAGTGGATTCGCCAGAAAGCGCCTGTAACGCGTACAGCACATCACGCTCGTTCTGGCTGAGTTCTAACAGCCCGAGCGAGGTTTCCATCTCTAGAAGCAGTGACCGCAACTGAGCAACATTTTTAATCAAAATAAGCCAACCTCCAGGCGCTCTATACCGAAAGTTTACACGTTTGAACAAAAATTCAGAGGGCAAATTTTCAGGCAGGTCAATTTTTTTTGCCTGCTGTGGGCATCGGACCACGGTTTATCTTATCAATCTGATAATTATCATATTGACAAAAATGAGCCTTTGCCAAGAATGGAGAGTAAGCCCCGAGCGGATTTGGTGCGGCATTTGCAACCCAGCCCCGATCGTTGCGCCGCCGTTCGGGGTGCGCATTTATTTTATTTCAGGTCAGCCCCCGCGACCTATTTGAAGGGCTTTCGTCGTGGCGAATATTCTTCGACCGACTTTTCAGCTTCCCGCATTTGCCCAGGATTTTCTGCGCGGTCTGGGAAAGTTTACAAAAGCCACCGCACCTGCGGCGGCGCAACATGCCGCCGCAGAACCGCCGGTTTATAGCGACGACGCCTTCACAGGAATTATCAATCCGACACACTGGCCGCAACGTGTTGTGCTGGTTTGTGGCCGCTATGACGCCGAATGGTCCGAGGTTGCCGAATGGACACATTCGGTGGGGGCGGTGATGATGGCGGTGGGGGAACGCCTTATTCCGACCGAATGGTTGCGCAATTATTCAGCACAGTTCGACGTGATCGTGGTGGATTGCGAACACCTGGACGACGTGGACAGCGCGATTGAATTCGGGCTGTGGCTGCGCCGTGAAGTGCCGCAGGTGCCGGTGGTGTTCGCCTCGCGCGAATTCAAGCGGCATGATTTCAGCACCAATCGCAGTGCGATCTGTGATGCGTCGCTGCGGATGCCGCTGTCACGTTCAGCGTTCTTTTTGGGAATCAGTGCGGCGATAGAGAATCACCGCGCCCGCACGCAAGGCCGCGCACAGGCAAGCGAGAGCGCGTAGACCGCGCTCTCGGCTATCTGGTTAGCCCAGTTGGGCGGCCACTTCTTCGGACATGTCGAAGTTATGGGTGACGGTTTGCACGTCATCGTCTTCTTCCAGCATGTCGATCAGGCGCATCAACTTGGTCGCGGTGTCCAGATCAACCTCGGTCAGCACTTGGGCCTTCCAGATCAGCTTGGATTCGGTGGATTCGCCCAAGGCTTTTTCCAGCGCGTCCGACACTTCGTTCAGAGATTCGACAGCGCAATAGATCCAGTGGCCGTCTTCATCCGATTCCACATCGTCAGCGCCGGCATCCAGCGCCGCCATCATCACGTCATCGGCGGAACCGGCGGAGGCAGAGTAGGAAATTTCGCCCACGCGATCAAAGCCATGCGACACAGAGCCGGTTTGACCCAGATTGCCGCCGCATTTTGAAAAATAGCTGCGCACGTTCGATGCGGTGCGGTTCAGGTTGTCGGTCATCGCTTCGACGATGATCGCAATGCCATTGGCCCCGTAACCTTCATAGCGGATTTCGGTGTAATCCGCGCCGTCGCCCATCTGCGATTTCTTGATGGCGCGGTCGATCACGTCCTTGGGCATCGAAACGGCCTTTGCGGCCTTGACCGCAAGCCGCAGACGCGGGTTCATGTCAACGTCGGGCATGCCCATCTTTGCGGCAACGGTGATTTCCTTTGCCAGCTTTGAAAACATCTTCGAGCGCAGCTTGTCCTGCTTGCCCTTGCGATGCTGGATATTCGCCCATTTTGAATGGCCTGCCATGACCCTACTCCGATCCCTACATTGGGTGATGTGTTGCCTTACACCAGCCGGGGGCTGGCCTGCAACCCCGCCGGGTTACTCTGCTGCGGGCGGGGGCGAGGTGAAGGTGTAGCTTTTGCCAGCGGCATCGGTCAGCACCACGGTGGCCAAGGGCGGCACGGCCTGATCGGCGCGCAAGGCAAGCGCCAGTTCTACCATCCATTGCCGCAAGATGTTGGGGTGCTGATCGACGGTGACGCTGTAGTCGTAGCCCAAACCGCAGCCGTCAAGGTGGCCCGCGCCGCCCGCCTTGGCCCAATCGGCGCGGCAGACGGTGGCGTCGGTCAGGGTGACAGTCAGCAGATCATTGGTCAGCCGCGCCGCCTGTGGCACGGGGGCGGTGCTGATGCCTGCGCATCCCGAAAGCAGCAAAGCCGCCAGAACCAACCGTTTCATCGCCAAAGTCTCCTACCTGTGTCGCAGCACCAAGCGCCGCGCGTCTTCGGCCCAGACCTGAGCCAAATTCACGCCTTTTGCAACCGGGGCTGCACAAGGCTAAGCCCCGCCAGCATCACCGCAGCCGCCGCCCAGACCCAAGGGCTAAAGCGTTCGCCCAAGATCAGCATTGCCCAGATCACGCCAGAGGCGGTGACGATATAGCTGGATTGCGAGGCGAACACCGCGCCCGCCTTGGCCGCCAGCCAGACAAAGGCCGAATACAGCAGCGCATGCAGCGAGGAAGAGGCGATCAGGGCCCATTCAGCCCGCCCCGGCGGCAGCGGCATGGCAAACCAGTGGCCAGAGGCCAGCATCACCGGCACACACAGCACCACGCCAACCAAAGACGCGCCAAACATCGCCTGCACCGCGTCCATGCCTGCGGTGCCGTGCCGCGCGACATAGGTGCTTTCCATGGCGTAAAACACCGGGCCGATCATCGCCAAGGGCAGATAGGCCGCCATCGCCGGATCGGGCAGGCTGGCGTTTGGAAAGGCAATCAGCGCCACGCCCAGCAGCCCCATTGCCAGCCCCGCGACGCGACGCCATGAAAACCCATCCAACCCCAGCGCCGCCGACATTGGAAACGCCAGCAGCGGCACGGTGGAAATCAGGATCGACATGATGCCCGCAGGCAGCCGCGTGACCGAGGTATAAAATGCGGCGTTTGGCACCAGCGTGCCCAGAATGGCGATAACAGTGTAGAATTTCAGCGCACGACGATGAAGCGGCAGCCTCTTGCCGCGCAAGATCGTCAACGCGCCAAGCACCAAGGTGCAAACCACCAGTTGCCAGAAAATCAGCCCGAAAGCGCCGTGGCCGGTGCTGGCGGCAATCTTGCCCAAAGGCTGGGTTGCACCCCAGCCAACGCCCAAGGCTACCAACAGCGCCGGGTAAAACCAAGGGTGCAGCGCGCGGCTTGTCATGGCGATCAGGGTGCCGATTGTTCCAGCACACCACCATTGCGGATCATCTTGATACGGGTGGCGCGGCCAGTGCGATCATCGGTTTCAACATAGACGCCCGACAGGGTGGCCGGGCCATTCGCCGGTTCGAACCGACCCGAGGCCATGCCGGTGATAAAGCGGCGCAGCGGTTCCAGCTTTTCCATGCCAATGACCGAATTATAGTCGCCGCACATTCCCGCATCGGTCAGATAGCCAGTGCCAGAAGGTAGAATTTGCGCGTCGCCCGTGGGCACATGGGTATGCGTGCCCACGACAAGGCTGGCTTGCCCGTCGCACCAATGCCCCATCGCCATCTTTTCCGAGGTGGCTTCGGCATGCACATCCAGAATCGCCGCCTGCACCGCGCCGCCCAGACGGTGGGTTTTCAGCACGGTTTCTACGGCGGAAAACGGGTCGTCGAACGGGCGTTTCATGAACACCTGCCCCAAGACCTGCGCCACCAGCACCTTGCGGCCCTGCGTTGCGTCAAACACCCGCGCGCCGCGCCCCGGTGCCACTT
>JAHEDL010000035.1 GCA_024641255.1 Pseudorhodobacter sp. | reverse complement strand
TTCGGCGATCAACAGGTCAGATGCATCTGGATCAACATGCATCATGGTGTCCTGGAACACCTTGGTCCGCAGTTCCAGCCGCGACTGTTCGGCAATCGGGAATTCCAGCCCGCTGCCGAACACAATCTTTTTGGTGTCATAAAGCGCGGTCTGGTTGTCGGTGACGGTATAGCCGGCGTTCAGCTTGAACTTCAGATCGCGGCCAAGGAAGGCCGGTTCGGAAAAGTTCATGCTGGCATCGGAGTTATCCGACGCGGTGTTGACGTTGACGCCAAAGCCCTGCCCGCGGCCAAGGAAGTTGGTTTCCTGAAAACCAAGATTCAAACCAACGCCAGAGCTGGTGCCGAAAGATGCGCCCAGGCTGATAGAGCCGGTCGGTTTTTCTTCAACATCAACGTTGACCACAACCTGATCCGGCGCGCTGCCCGGTTTGGAATCGACCTGCGCATCGTTGAAGAAGCCCAAGGCGCGGATGCGCTCGGCGGCCTGACGGATTTCGCGCGGGTTGAAGGGGTCGCCTTCGACCGAACGAAACTGCCGGCGCACAACCTGATCCAGCGTCGTGGTATTGCCTTCAATATCAATGCGTTCAACGAAAACCTTCTGACCGCGCCGAATCACATATTCAACATCCAGAGTTTGGTTTGCGTCGTTGCGGATCAGCCGCGGTTCGATCTGCACAAAGTTCAGACCCTTGCGCAGCGCCAGATTTTCCATCCGCGCGATGTTGCTTTCGATGATCGCGGGCGAATATGTCACGCCACTGCGCATCTTTTGCACGGCGGCAAATTCACCGGCATCAACGCCTTCAATTTCCGACACGGTGGAAATCTTGCCGATCTTGAAGCTTTGGCCTTCGCGCACGGTAAAGCTGACAAATGTGGCATCGCGTTCACGCGACAACTCGCCCGTTGCATCCAACACCTGCACGTCGATGTAGCCGCGCGACAGGTAGAAATCGCGCAGCATCTGCTTGTCGACCTCTAGGCGTTCGGGAACAAAGGTGTCGGCCTTGATCAGCTGACGCAAGAAGCCCGCCTGTTTGGTTTGCAGCACCTGGCGCAGGCGACGGTCGCTGAAGGCGCGGTTGCCAACAAAGGAAATGCCTTCGTTTTCAACCACTTTGCCTTCGGTGATTTCGAAGACCAGATCAACGCGGTTGCCAGCGCGGCGAATGATCCGCGGATCAACGGTGGCGGCCAGACGGCCCTGCACGCGGTAGGCTTCGGCGATTTGCGCGGCATCAGCCTCGGCTTGCGCGGCAGAATAGATCTTGCGCGATTGCGACTTGATCAGTCCGACCAGCTTGTCGTCTTTCAGGCGCTTGTTGCCCTGAAAATCGACGACATTCAAAATCGGGTTTTCCTTGACCTTGATCACCAGCCGGTTGCCCTGCGGCACCAGATCGACCGTTTCAAACAGGCCCGACGCCACGATGCGTTGATAAGCGTCGTTCAGCGCCCCCGCCCCGATGGTTTCCCCCCGAGCGATTCCCGCGTAGGACAGGATGGTTGCCGCATCGACGTAATCATTGCCTTCCACCGTGACGCTGGAAAACGCATAGTCTTCGGCGACAGCTTGGGTGAGGAACGGTTCGGAAACCATTGTAGTGGAAAGCAGAATCGCCACCAGTGAAGGGCGCAGCCAACCCAGCGTCAATGCCTTGCGCGACGTAGTGGCGCCTTTTGATCCCCGCATGAGCCGCTCCCGAATACACTAAATCCTGTGTATCTGACTAACCGCAACCGCAAGCAATGTCAAAAGGATGGCGGGGTTTTCCGGCACTGCATGCAGCAAAACCACAGCATTTCACGATCAGGGATGCGTCAAGGCGGTGCCAAGGAAAGCGCCAGCCAACAAGCCGACCAAAATCGTGCCAACGGTGAACAGCCGATCCCAATTCAACCAGACCAGCAGCGACAGCCCCTTATAGCTTTGCATCACAGCCTGCATGGCACACCCCTTCCGAAACCTTTTAACAAGGGCGAAATAGCAGCGGAATGTGGCAGCACTATGGCTGGGCTATTTGCAGATCGCGTCGTTGAAGGTGGCGAAGAACATGAACGACAGCACGACAAACAGCCCGATCAGGTAAAGCACGTTCATCACCGCAGGCGCCGGGGCGCGGCGGGTGACGGCCTCGTAGGCGAAGGCCATCAGGTGACCGCCGTCAAGGATCGGAATCGGGAACAGGTTCAACAGGCCAACCCCCAGCGACAGCATCGCCAGCATGCCCAGAAACTCTTCTACCCCCAGACGTGCGGCATCGCCCATCACCTGCGCCATGCCGACCGGGCCGGACAGGTTGCAACTGCTGATCTGGCCGCTGACCACATGCCACAGCCCCGACAGCGACGATTTCGACACAAACCACGCCTGATCCAACGCAAGGCGGCCGGTTTCCAACAGGCCCGGGCGGCGGGTTTGCGGCTCAAACAGCATGCCGCCGGTCAAACCGATCATCCAGCGGGTTTCAAAGCTGCCATCGTCTTTCGGGATGTCGCGGCGGTTGGGGGTCAACGTCAGGTCGATCACCTGCCCCGCGCGCCACAGTTTCAGCGCGATCGGCGCGCCCTGACTGGCTTCAACCAGCGCGGGCAGTTGCGAAAACGCGGTCACGTCTTGGCCGGCGGCCTGCAAGATCACGTCGCCGGTCTGGATACCGGCCTGCATCCCTGCGTTTTTCGGCATCACGCCGCCAACAATCGGCAAGAACGGATGCGGGCCGGTGACATCCATTTCGCCGCCGTCACGGTCGATGTGATAGGCAACGCTGGCGGCTGGCGGCAAGTCGGTGGCAGTTTGCACGAAACTGGTCAGATCGGCGGTTTTCACCCCGTTCAGCGCCAGAATCTGATCGCCGCTTTGCAGGCTGGGCTGGCTGTAGGGCGTCGGGTTGACCTTGCCGACCAAGGGCAGATCGGTGGCAACGCCGGTGTATTGGATCATGCCAATGAACACCACAATCGCCAGAATGAAGTTGAACACAGGCCCCGCCGCCACCGTTGCCGCACGCGCCCAAAGCGGTGCGCCAAACATGGTGTGGCGCTTTTCCGTGGGCGACAGGCCCGCAAGCGCCTGATGATCGGGGGCCGAGGCCGCATCCTTGTCGCCAAGGAATTTCACATAACCGCCCAGCGGCAACGCCGCCAACTGCCAGCGCGTGCCCCGTTGATCGACCCGCGAATAGATCACCGGCCCAAAGCCAAGGCTGAACACTTCGGCATGGATGCCCGACCAGCGGCCAACGATGTAATGGCCGTATTCATGCACCGCCACGATGATCGCCAAAGCGATCACGAAGAACACCACTGTCCAAGCCGTGCTTCCGGCCCCTGCGATCAAACCGGAGATATCCACGCGCTACCTGCCTTTTATCTGAGTGACCGCTTCTGCGGCCCTTACCCGTGCCAGATGGTCCATTTGCAGCACATCCTCAAGGGTATCGGCGGCATTTCCAAGGCAGGTTTCCGCCGAAACACGCGCAAGTGTATGATCAACCACCGCCGCCATCTGCATAAAGCCCAAAGCGCCCGCAATGAAATGATCCAGTGCGACCTCTTTGGCGGCGTTGAAGGCGGCACCGGCAAGGCCACGGGTCTGCATCACTTCATTTGCCAACCGCAGTGCCGGAAAGCGCACAAGGTCGGGGGCGCGGAAGGTCAGCTGCCCCAAAGCCGCAAGATCAAGCCGCGCCACCGGCAGCGCCAAGCGCTGCGGCCAGTTCAGCGCATAGCCGATGGGGTGGCGCATATCGGGCGCGCCCAGATGCGCCATCACCGCGCCATCGCGAAACCCCACCATCGAATGAATGATCGATTCGGGGTGAATGATCACTTCGATCTGATCGGGCGAGACGCCGAAAAATTCACGCGTTTCAATTACTTCCAGCGCTTTGTTAAACATCGACGCCGAATCGATGGTAATGCGCTGCCCCATCGACCAATTCGGATGCGCCAAAGCTTCGGCCAACGTGGCATGCGCCAGCTTTTCCAGCGGCCAGTCGCGCAGCGCCCCACCCGAGGCGGTCAGAATGATGCGTTCGACCGCCGACATATCTTCGCCAACCAAAGCCTGAAAGATCGCCGAATGTTCACTGTCAACCGGCAGGATCGTGGCTTCGTTGCGGGCGGCGGTTGCCATCAGCAATTGGCCTGCGGTGACAAGGCTTTCCTTGTTGGCCAAGGCCAGCTTGCCGCCATGGCGCAGCGCGCGCATCCCCGGCACCAGACCGGCCGCGCCGACAATCGCGCTCATCACCCAATCGGCGGGGCGGTCGGCGGCGTCATGCACCGCTTGGGTTCCGGCCGCAACGGCAATGCCGGTGCCCGCCAGTGCGTCGCGCAGCGCGGGCAAACAATCGTCAAAGGCGGTGACCGCGATTTCAGCGCGCAGCGCCTGCGCCATTTCCGCCAGCCGCGCCACATTGCGCCCACCGGTCAGCGCCACAGTGCGATAAGCGGCGGGGCCACCTTCGCGCATCAACAGATCAAAGGTGTTTTCCCCGACAGAGCCGGTTGCGCCAAAAACCGAAACCGACCGCATCTTAGCCCCCGATTGGCAGCGGGAAAATCCGCGTAAGCAGCATGACCAACACCATTGCGCCCACCAGCGCATCAAAGCGGTCCATCACGCCGCCATGGCCGGGGATAAGATGCGAGCTGTCTTTCGCCCCCACCCGCCGCTTCAACCAGCTTTCGGCGATGTCGCCCATTTGCCCGGCAAAGGCCACCATCGGCGACAGCGCCACCAGCCACAGGCTGCCATAGCCCTGCTGCACGAACCAAAGCCCCAGCCCCGCAGCCCCCAGCCAACCCGCAACGGTGCCCGACCAGGTTTTCTTCGGGCTGATCGCGGGCCAGAATTTCGGGCCAGCCAGAATGCGACCGGCAAAATAGCCCATCACATCGGACACCACCACAACGCCCAGCAGCCACAGCATCGCCGCCGTGCCCTGTTCGTCGCGCAGCACGAAAAGCCCGTGTCCGGCCACCAAAATCGCCACCGACAGCGCGGCAGACACCCGTTGCACCCGGCGCGGTGTGATCAGAAACACCAACGGCACCAGCGGAAACACCAGCCAGGCCGAAACCGACGGCCAGCCTTCATCAGCCAGCAAGCAGGCGGCAGCCACGGCCGCAATGGCAAGTGCTGCGGCCTTGGCATCGGGCGCGGTCAACCGTGCCAATTCCCAGATCATCACCGCTGTCAGCAGGGTGATCAGCAGCAAGAACCACCAGCCGCCCAGCCAGATTTCAACCGCGCCGATGCCGATCATCACCAAGGCTGACAGCAGCCGGGGCTTCAGGTCTGCCCAGCGATTTGCCGCTGGCGTCACACGCGCGGTCATGCCGACACCACGCCACCAAAGCGGCGGTCACGGTTGCCAAATCGGGCAACGATGTCGGCCAGATGTTGCGGAGTGAAATCGGGCCACAGCGTTTGAGTGAATTCGTATTCGGCGTAAGCCGCCTGCCACGGCAGGAAGTTCGAGGTGCGGGTTTCGCCGCTGGTGCGGATCACCAGATCGGGGTCGGGCAGATCGGCGGTATCAAGCCGCGACGAGATCAGCGCATCATTGATCGCCGACGGGTCAAGCGTGCCTGCAGCCACTTCGGCCGCAAGGCTGCGCATGGTGCGGGTCAGCTCATCGCGCCCGCCATAATTGATCGCCACCGTCAGGTTCAGCCGGGTCAGCGACGCGGTGCGGGTTTCAATGCCAGCCATCAGTTTTTGCAGTTTCTTGTCCAGTTTCGACCGATCGCCAATAAACCGCATCCGCACGCCTTCTGCCGCCAGCCGATCCGCCTCGCGTTCGATGTAGCGGGCGAAAATCGACATCAGGCCAAGCACTTCTTCGGTCGAACGTTTCCAGTTTTCGGTGGAAAACGCGTAGATCGTCAGCCAGCGGATACCGATATCGGGGGCGCAGCGGACGATTTCCTTCACCCGCTCGGCACCTTTGCGGTGGCCCACCAAGCGGGGCCAGCCGCGTTCGGTCGCCCAGCGACCATTGCCGTCCATGATGATGGCCACATGCTCCGCTGTGCGGGGGCTATTCGGTTCGGATTTGTCGCCTGAGCCCACGCCCGCCCTCATCAAAGATTTTCCCGGCACCGCCGGAACCACATTTTTGCAAATCAGAAGCGGTCTATAATCTTAGACCTGCATGATCTCCGCTTGCTTGTGTTCCAGCGCTTTGTCAACGGCGGCGATGGCCTTGTCGGTCAGGTCTTGCACCTCGTCGGACCACATTTTCTGGTCATCTTCGCCCATGCCAGCGGCCTTGGCTTTCTTGATCTGGTCCATGCCATCGCGGCGCACGTTGCGGATCGCGACCTTGGTGTTTTCGGCGTAACCGGCGGCAACTTTCGACAGTTGCTTGCGGCGCTCTTCGTTCAGTTCCGGGATCGGCAGGCGGATCAACGGGCCGTCCGAGATCGGGTTGATGCCGATGCCGCTTTCGCGGATCGCCTTTTCCACCTTGGAAATCATCGCCTTATCCCAGACGTTGATCACCACCATACGCGGTTCAGGCACGTTGACGGTGCCAAGCTGGTTGATCGGGGTCATCTGACCATAGGCGTCGACCATGATCGGTTCGACAATCGAAGCCGAAGCGCGGCCGGTGCGCAGCGAGGCGAATTCCACCTTCAGCGCGTTCATCGCACCGTCCATGCGGCGCTGGATGGCATCAAGGTCAATTTCAAGATCGTCTTGCGACATGGGACTATCCTTAAGATCTTGGCCGATACGCGGCCACGAGCGGTCTTTGCCGCTCTTTTACAGTGTGCCGGGCGGCGGGTATAGGGGCGCGGCGCGGAAATCGCAGCTTGGGCCGCCGCGCCCGCCCAAAGACCAGCTTAGCCGTGCACGCGGGTGTAGGTGCCCTGTCCGGCCAGAATGCCACGGAAGCCGCCCGGTTCATCCAAGGAGAACACGATGATCGGCAGATCGTTGTCACGCGCCAGCGCGATGGCAGAGGCGTCCATCACGCCCAGGTGCTTTTGCAGCACTTCGTCATAGCTGACAGTGTCATAGCGTTTGGCATCGCTGTGTTTTTTCGGGTCTTTGTCATAGACGCCGTCCACCTTGGTGCCCTTGAAGATCGCCTGACAGGCCATTTCATTGGCGCGCAGCGTGGCTGCGGTGTCGGTGGTGAAATAGGGGTTACCGGTGCCGGCGGCAAAGATGCAGACCCGCTTTTTCTCAAGGTGGCGCACGGCGCGGCGGCGGATATAGGGTTCGCAGACCTGATCCATCGGGATGGCGCTGATCACGCGGGTGAACACGCCGATCTGTTCCAGCGCCGATTGCATCGCCAGCGCGTTCATCACCGTGGCCAGCATGCCCATGTAATCAGCCGTGGTGCGTTCCATGCCCTGCGCAGACCCGGCCAGCCCGCGGAAGATGTTGCCGCCGCCGATCACCATGCAGATTTCGACCCCCAGATCGCGCACCGATTTGACCTCTTGCGCGATGCGCTGCACGGTTGGCGGGTGCAAGCCGAAGCCTTGATCGCCCATCAGCGCCTCGCCCGAGATTTTCAGCATGACCCGGTTGTAGGTCACTTTTGCATCGGCCGCGTGCGACATGGCGGGATTCCTTGATTTCGTGCTATGGATTGACTGCGCTGCAAAATGTCGCAAAACCGTTGCAAGTTCAACCGGGGTTCTTGGCAATCGGCGACAGCACTGTTGCCAATGCCGGACGGGGGCCAGCCCCCGCACCCCCGGGATATTTGCACCAAGAGGATGGGCAGTGGCACAAAGTTTGGCCAGCATATCGCGCGAGGCGCCGGTGCTGATCGCAGGGCCGACCGCCAGCGGCAAATCGGCGCTGGCGATGGAGCTTGGCGCGCGCGACGGCCGTGTGGTGGTCAACGCCGATGCCTTGCAGGTGTATGGCTGTTGGCGGGTGTTGTCGGCGCGGCCCAGTCTGGGCGACGAAGCCGCACTGCCGCATGCGCTTTATGGTCATGTCGGGCGCGATCAGGCCTATTCGGTGGGGCATTGGTTGCGCGAGGTGCAGGTGTATCTGGACCGGCCGGTGGTGATTGTGGGCGGCACCGGGCTTTATTTCAGCGCGCTGACCGAAGGTTTGGCCGAGATACCGGCGACTCCGCCCGAGGTGCGCGCCTTGGCCGATGCGCGCCGTGCCGAAGAAGGCAGTGCGGCGCTGTTGGCAGAGTTGGACGGGGCGACGCGGGCGCGGATTGATCAGGCCAACCCGGCGCGGGTGCAGCGGGCTTGGGAGGTGTTGCAGGCAACCGGGCGCGGGCTTGCCGAATGGCAAGCGGCGACCGGGCCTGCATTGCTGCCATTGGCGGCGGCAGAACCGTTGGTGATCCGCCCCGACGTGGCTTGGCTTGATGCGCGAATCGCCAAGCGTTTCAAGATGATGCTGGACGAAGGTGCTTTGGACGAAGCCGCGGCCGCCCTGCCCGATTGGCGCCCCGAGCGGGCATCGGCCAAGGCGATCGGTGCGCCAGAGTTGATTGCCTATCTGCGCGGCGAAACCGGTCTGGATGCCGCGATAGAGGCGGCGACCTTGGCATCGCGGCAATATGCCAAGCGCCAGCGTACCTGGTTCAGATCGCGCATGAAACGTTGGCGCGAGATCAGCCTGCCGTAACTTACCCCCGCAGATATCCACAGGTTTTGTCACAGTGTCACCTTGCCGTGCGGCTATGACCGTCTTTTCACTTGGGTTGGCGTGCAGGCAGTGGTTTAATAACGAAAAAATATAAGCAGGCATACATTACATGACTCCGAAATCCGACACATCGCAGATGCGCCTGATGGCGATTCCCAATTTGGCGGCGGGAGGCCGCTGGCGGGTGGAGGCGATGCGCACCTTGTCGGAGGCCTGCTTTCTTTGGTTTACCAAGGGTCAGGGCCGCATCACCATTGCAGGCGTGACCCGTGGCTATACCGCCCACAACGCCGTGTTCATTCCCGCGGGCGTGATGCATGGCTTTGAAGTTGGGCCGCAGGTGTTTGGCACCGCAGTGTTCTTTGGCCGTGATTCGACGGTGACTTTGCCGAAGGACCCGCAGCATCTGCGCATCCGCGAGGTGCATGCCCAGCAAGAGTTGAACGTCATGCTGGACATGATCCAGCGTGAGATGGACAGCACCACCCCGGCGCATGACCGCGCGGCCTGGCACTATCTGGGCCTGTTGGGGGTTTGGCTGGAGCGGCAGATCGACAAGACCAGCGCCGATACCCCGCGCCCCGACGCCGCGCGGCGGTTGGTGGCGCGCTATACCGCGTTGATGGAAACCCAGTTTCGCCAAGGCGTTGGCGTCGGCGATCTGGCGACCGCGTTGGGGGTTACACCAACGCATCTGACCCGCTGTTGCCGCGAAACCTGTGGCCGGTCTGCGATTGATCTGCTGCAAGACCGCCGCATCTTTGAAGCCCGCAAGCTATTGACGGAAACAGATATTGCGGTGGGCAAGGTGGGGGCGAGCGTTGGCTTCGCCTCGCCCGCCTATTTCACCCGCGCGTTTCAAAATCTGACCGGCCTGTCGCCATCGGCATTCCGCCGCGCGCCGTAACGCCGAATCCCCCCTTAGCGCCGGCACCGCTTTCCGCTGTAGCGGAAACGCTTCCGGCATCAGCGGAAAGCGCGCGGCCGCACAGGCGGCACAATGC
>JAHEDL010000028.1 GCA_024641255.1 Pseudorhodobacter sp. | reverse complement strand
ATCCCACGCGAATTCGCTCTCGCTGCCGATCTCCACAAGCTGCGAAGTCGGGCAAGGGCGAACACAACCCGGCACCACCACTTTTGTTGCCGATCTAGGCCAGCGATTTGCGCCCGCATTTTGGTTCATATTTGGTTTATCCTTATAGGGGGGTATGGGGGGATTTTCTTCCGTGGCACCCGTTGGTGTCACAGGCGGCACCCGTTCGGGTGTCACGCTTGGCACCCGTTCAGGGTATCGGAAGCAATAGGTTGCGGTCTTTCCGGGTGCTTCGCCGCCGCGCCTTGCAAGCCATCCGGCTTCCTCAAGATCTGCCAGCGCGCGGAACACAGTCCGGCGCGATGCGGCAAGCGCCTTCATAAGCGCCGCAATGCCGGGGTTGCACTCCCCGGTTTCATGGTTGGAAAAGCCTTGGGCAAGCACGTTGGCAAGCAGGCGCGCCATCGGCAGTAAGCGGCCATCAGCCGTCACCGTCTTAAGCCAAACCCACCGATCACGCGACCACCCGCTAGGCGATGAACCATGCAGGGCGGTCACTTTAGCCATGGCAAAAGACCCCAAAACGGGCGTTTTTCCCGGTATCAGGTTCTCTTTTTGTGCTTGTTTTGTCTGGGCTGTCTCGAGGTGCTAAGTTATTGATTTCAAACTTAACAAATTTGGCTTTGCAATCCAGCGCATAGCCTGCCTGCCCACCCGCCCCGAAGGTCAGGTTCAGATAGGGGAAAGCGGGGCGGCGTGCAAGGGGGTTTTGCGTGCAACTGCGCAGACAAAGCGGGGCGGGATTTTGCCGGGGGCTGCGCGGGCTTGTGGGGAAGTGGTTGTGATGTGGCGTTTGGGTGCTATATTCTTACTGTATTAGTAAGGAATAAAGACTCATGGATCTGACGGGCGAATTTATCACCCCCAACGCGGCGAAATATCTGCAGCAATTGTGCAAACATTTTGCCCATAAAATCGAGGTCAGCTTTGACGACACCGCAGGGAGGATTCCGTTTGGCTTTGGCACCGCCGAAGTGTCGGCCAATGCCGAGGCGCTGCGGGTGCGCTTTGCCGATCTGGCGGCAGACAAGCGCGACGGTGCCAAGATGGTGATCGACAAGCATCTGGAAAGGTTTGCGTTTCGCGAAGGCTTTGCCACGATGCGCTGGGCCGATTAGGCGCAGGTTGCGCTGTGGCGCAAAAGCAAAAGGCCGCCCCGAAGGACGGCCGTTTTGATTGGAGCGGGCGATGAGATTCGAACTCACGACCCTAACCTTGGCAAGGTTATGCTCTACCCCTGAGCTACGCCCGCACTCCGTGGCGGTTTACTAGCCTGTGTTGCGGGGCAGGGCAAGCAGGTTTTGCCACAGAAATGTAACGCCCGCGATCTGTGGCGCAAAAATTATGCAAAACAAGATGTTACGCTGGGCGGGAAATGCAAAAGGGCGCACCGAAGCGCGCCCTTTAAGCTTTCCAGTTGGAGCGGGCGATGAGATTCGAACTCACGACCCTAACCTTGGCAAGGTTATGCTCTACCCCTGAGCTACGCCCGCACCGTCTGGATGAGGGTCAGATAAGCGACGGACGGCGCGGCTGCAAGGGGGAAAATGCAGCCGCCCGCGTGATTTATGCTTTCACCGTGGCCGCTGCCGACAGGATGGCGGTTGCGATGTAATCCAGCTCTGCCTCGGTCAGGCGGGTGGGCAGCCGCACGTCGCAGGCGCGCATCAACATGGCGCGGGTCTGCGGCAGTTCGGGGGCGGGGCCAAGGAATTCCCAGTTCCAGAAGGCGCGGGCGTTGCCGTCGGACAGGCCGAACACCTGCACGGTGATGCCGCGCTTTTTGGCTTCGGATTGAAAGCGCAGCGCTTCGGTATCGGTCCAGTCGCCGGTCAGGTTGAACTGGATGGAATCGGGAGCGCGGTCTTCGGGGGCAAGCGCGGGCGGCACGGCCAGATAGGCCGAGGTGTTCAACTGATCTGCCACGCGGTCATGCCCGGCGCGGCCTTTGGCGACGCGGCTGGCGACTTCGGGCAGCTGCGGGCGGATCACGGCGGCCGACAGGTTCTGCATCCGCATGTTGTAAAGCGGCAGCTTGTTTTGCCACAGCATATAGCTGTTTTGCATGCCGGGGTGTTTCTTCCAGTTCGATTCGTACGCGCCCGACATGATGACGCAGCGCGCGGCAAGTTCGGGGTCGTCGGTGATCAGGATGCCACCTTCGCCAGCATTGACCAGCTTGTAGGACTGGAAGGAAAAGCAGCCGATCTTGCCGATGGTGCCGATGTTGCGGCCATGCCATTGCGTGCCAAGGCTATGCGCGGCATCTTCGACAACCGGGATGTTGCGGGCATCGCACAGCGCCATGATCGCATCCATATCCGAGGTATGGCCACGCATGTGACTGATGATGACGGCCTGCGCATCGTCGATCTTGGCGGCGAAATCGGCCATGTCGACGCGGTAGTTGTCACCAACTTCGACCAGCACCGGGGTGCAATCGGCGTGAACCACGGCAGAGGGCACGGCGGCAAAGGTGAAGGCCGGGATCAGAACGCGGGCACCGCGCGGCAGATCAAGCGCCTTCAGCGACAAGAACAGCGCGGCCGAACACGAGGCAACCGCCAGCGCGTATTTTGCGCCCAGCAGATCGGCGAATTCTTGTTCCAACAGGGCGACCGGCGCACCTTCGGCGGCAGTGTAGCGGAACAGATCGCCGCTGCTGAGCAGGCGGTCAATTTCGGCGCGGGCTGCGTCGGGGATCGGTTCGGCGTCATAGACATTGGGGGCGAGGGTTTGGGCGGTCATCTGTCCGTCGGGTGCCATGTTTGCGGCTTTCCTTAAACTCTTCTTCAGGAAAGCTTTAAACTTCGGATTGGTGACAGGCTAGTGACAATCGCCAGATATGGTTGAAATCCGCCGATTGACGTTGGGTTATCGGGGGTTGGGCGGGGCGTTTGTGGCGTCAAAGCCCCAAACGGTCGCGCATGGAATACCATGTCATCGCCAGCACCAGCATCGGCCAGCGCAACGCCGTGCCGCCAGGGAAGCGCGGCTGCGGCAGGCTTGCCATCAGATCGAAGCGTTCGGACTGTGCTGCGGTGGCTTCGGCCAGAATTTTGCCTGCCAGTGTGGCCATCGCAACGCCGTGCCCCGAATAGCCAGAGGCCGAAAGCGTGTTTGGCGCGGGGCGGGTGAAGCAGGGCATCCGGTTCATGGTGATCGCCAAAGTGCCGCCCCAGGCATGGGTGATCTTGGTGCCTTTGAGTTGCGGATAAACCTCTAGCATCGGTTTTGACACGGTTTTCAGAATGTCGGGGAAGCGGTAGCCATAGGATTCGCCCCCGCCAAACAGCAGGCGGTTGTCTTCCGACAGCCGCCAGTAATTCACGACGAACTTGGTGTCGGCGACGGCGACGGGTTCTGACAGGATGTCTTTCGCGCGGTCGCCCAAGGGTTCGGTGGCGACGATGAAATTGTTGATCGGCATCACCTTGGCGGCAACTTTGCGGTCTAGGCCGCCCAGATAGCCGTTGCCCGCAAGGATCAGCTGTTTGCAGATCACCCGACCTTGGGCGGTGCGCACAATCGGGGTTGCGCCGTGGTCGATGTGCTGGACTTCGGCGTTTTCATAGATCTGCGCTCCGGCTTTGGCCGCCGCGCTGGCAAGGCCAAGCGCGTAGTTCAGCGGGTGCAGGTGGCCCGCATCGCGGTCAACCTCGCCGCCTTTATAGACGGTCGAACCGATCAGACGGCGGATGCCGTCGCGGTCTAGCGGTTCAAGATGGCTGTAGCCATAATCGCGGTGCAGCTTTTCGGCGTAGGCGTGGGTGTCGCGCACCTGCGCATCCGTCCAGCAGGCATGGGCGATGCCGGGGTGAAAGGTAACCGGCATGGCGTGGGTTTGGATGAGGTTTTTCACCAAAGCCTTTGAGTCTTCGGCTAAATCCCACAAACGGTGTGCGGCGTCGCGGCCAACGGTCTTTTCGATCCAGACCTGATCTTGGCGCTGGCCAGAGCCGACCTGACCGCCGTTGCGGCCAGAGGCGCCAAAGCCGACGCGGTGGGCTTCCAGCAGCACCACATCATAGCCGCGCTGCGCCAGATGCAGCGCCGCCGACAGGCCGGTGTAACCGCCGCCGACGATACAGACATCAGCGCGCCGTTCGCCGTGCAGGGGCGGGAAGGGCGCAAGCGGCGTGCGCGTGGCGGCGTAGTAGGACGCGGGGTATTCCCCGGTCCGGTCATTGGCATGCAAAAGGTTCATGGGCTTAGACGTTCAACAGCAGGTGTTCGCGTTCCCACGGGCTGATGACTTGCAGGAACTCTTTGTATTCGTTGCGCTTTACCGAATCGTAGACCCTGACGAAATCGGGGCCTAGCACCTCGCACAGAGCTTTGTCTTCTTCCAGAAGATCCAGCGCATCGCCAAGGTTGGTCGGAATATCATCGCTATCGATATAGGCCGAGGCGGTGAATTCGGCGCGCGGCTGTTTCTTTTCCATCAGGCCCAGATAACCGCAAGCCAAGGTTGCCGCGATGCCAAGGTAGGGGTTGCAATCCATCCCCGGCAGGCGGTTTTCAACCCGACGCGCGGCGGGCGTGGAAATTGGAATTCGAATGCCGGTGGTGCGGTTATCGCGGCCCCATTCAAGGTTGATCGGGGCGGCAAAGTCGGGAACGTAGCGGCGATAGCTGTTGACGTAGGGCGCCAGCAGCGCGATGGCGCCGGTCAGGTGGTTCTGCATTCCGGCGATGAAATGCATGAAGTGTTCGGTTTCGGATTTCTTGTCGGCAAAGATGTTCTTGCCGGTTTTGCTATCAACCACCGAGGTGTGGATGTGCATCGCAGACCCCGGTTCGCCCGCAATCGGTTTGGCCATGAAGGTGGCAAAACAATCGTGGCGCAGCGCGGCTTCGCGGATCAGGCGTTTGAAGAAGAAAACATCATCGGCAAGCCGCACCGGGTCGCCATGCGCAAGGTTAAGTTCAATCTGGCCCGCGCCGCCTTCTTGCAAGATGCCATCAATTTCCAGCCCCTGCGCTTCGGCAAAGTCATAGATGTCGTCGATCACCTTGCCATATTCATCAACCGCCGACAGTGAATAGGCCTGTTTTCCGGCAGCACGACGGCCAGAGCGGCCCATCGGTGGGATCACCGGTTGGTTCGGGTCGATGTTGCGGGCGGTCAGGAAAAATTCCATTTCCGGGGCAACAACCGGGGTCCAGCCCTGATCGGCGTAAAGCTGCACGACGCGGCGCAGCACATTGCGCGGCGCAAACGGAATCAGCGTGCCGTCTTGATCTTTGGCGTCGTGGATCACCTGCAGCGTGACATCCGCCGTCCAAGGCGCGGCGGTGGCGGTGCTGAAATCGGGTTCCAGAATCATGTCGGGTTCGGTGAAGGCATCAAACGGGTTGTCGGCCCATTCGCCGGTGATGGTTTGCAGGAAGATTGAATTTGGCAGGAAGTAGTTGGTTTGTTTTGCGAATTTTGCAGCGGGCATTGCCTTGCCGCGCGCCACGCCAGCGATGTCGCCGATCACGCATTCCACTTCGTCTACCCGGCGGCCGCCGATGTATTCGCGTGCTGCCTCTGGCAGCTGGTCGGTCCATTTGGACATTTTATCACACTGTTGTTGTCGGGTTATTCCCCGGCGAGGCTGGGGAGTTATTTAGCGACGGATGATCTTCGCGAAAAACCGGTTCCCAATTTTCCGCATCATGCTTTTTGTCTTTTGGCCTTGAAGAAAGCAGCGATTTTCGCCGCCATCGTCTGGTCTTGAATGGGGTCCGACAGCCGTTTGGCGGCTGCCGCCATGACCTCGTCCGGGACCAGACCTTTGCCCCGCGTCTGCATCAGACCATCAATGAATTCGGGGCGAAATTCAGGGTGGGCCTGCACCGTCAGCATCCTGTCATCATAAAGCAGGGCGGCATTGGCGCAAAAATCGTTCGAAGCAATCACTTGGGCATTGGCCGGAACCTTGGTGACCTGATCGCGGTGCCAGGCGTTCAACGTCATCGGTTGGCCGCTAAAGTTATAATCGGTGGCACCAACGGCCCAGCCGCCATCATAGCGTTCAACCTTGCCGCCCATCGCTTGCGCAATGATCTGGTGGCCAAAGCAGACGCCAACCATCGGCACGTGTGCGGCGTAAGCATCACGGATGAACTGTTCCAGTGGCGCGATCCACGGGTGGTCTTCGTAAACGCCGTGGCGCGACCCGGTGATCAGCCAACCGTCACATTCCGACACCGACGCAGGCAGCTGGTTTTCCACCACGCGGTAGGTGCGAAAGCTAAAGCCTTGGCCCGCCAGCAGCCGTTCAAACATGTCGGGATAGTCGCCCGAAGTATCAACAAGGGCGTCGGGGGCAAGGCCGGTTTGCAAGATGCCGATCAGCATGAAATTTCCGTGTAAGGTCTGAATAAGCCTAGCGCAGCGTCCCCCCTGTTGGTCAAGGGGGGACGTGGCGCAAGCTTAAACGGTGTCGAGGTAAAGTTCGACGATTTCGGTGTCGGTCAGCTCGCCCAGATAGTGGTGTTCTTGGCGTTTGGTCGACACAAGGTTCTTGATCAGTTCGGGGTGAATGAAGCGCGGCACGATTGCGCTTTGTTCCAGCGCGTCAATCGCGGCTTCCCACGAGGTTGGAATTTCGTCCAGACCTTCGACGGCATAGGCGTTGCCAACGATCGGGCTGGGCGGCTCCATCTGGTTTTCGATGCCGTCAAGCGCGGCGCCAAGGATGGCGGCCAGCATCAGATAGGGGTTCACGTCGCCCCCGGCGACGCGGTGTTCGATCCGCCGCGCCGAAGGGTTGCCCGCCGGAATACGGATGGCAGCGGTGCGGTTTTCGTAGCCCCACGCAATCGCGGTGGGGGCGTGTTTGCCCGGAACCAGACGTTCGTAGGAATTCTGGTGCGGGGCAAAGATCAGCGCCGAGTCGTGCATCGCGTTCAGGCAGCCCGCGACCGCCTGTTTCAGCAGCGCGGTGCCCTTCGGGCCGCCGCTGTCGAACACATTGCGACCGTCGGCGTCGATCAGGCTGAAATGGGTGTGCAGGCCAGAGCCGGAATATTCCGGGTAGGGCTTTGCCATGAATGACGCGGCAAAGCCGTGGCGGCGGGCAAGGCCCTTCACCAGCATCTTGAACAACCACGCATCATCGGCGGCGCGCAGGGCATCGTCGCAGTGCATCAGGTTGACTTCAAACTGCCCCAGACCGGTTTCCGAAGTCGAGGTGTCGGCCGGAATGTCCATCGCCTCGCAGGCGTCGTAAAGGTCGGTAAAGAAGGTGTCGAAGGCGTCAAGCGCGCGGATCGACAGGGTTTCGGCGGCCTTGCGGCGCTTGCCCGAACGCGGGCTGGGCGGCACTTGCAGGGTTTTGCCGGAATCGTCGATCAGGAAGAACTCAAGCTCCATCGCGCAGACCGGGGTCAGGCCGCGGGCCTTGAAGCGTTCGACCACGGCGCGCAGCGCATGGCGCGGGTCGCCTTCGTAGGGGGTGCCGTTTTCGCGGAACATCCAGATCGGCAGCAGCGCGGTGGGGGCTTCGAGCCAAGGCATCGGCATGAAGCCGCGTTCGGTGGGTTTCAGGATGCCGTCTTGGTCGCCCTGTTCAAATACCAGCGGGCTGTCGTCAATGTCTTCGCCCCAAATATCAAGGTTCAGAACCGAGAACGGAAATCGCGTGCCGTTCTTTACCACGTTGTCGGCGAAGCGGGCCGGAACCCGTTTGCCGCGCGCTTGCCCGTTCAAATCAGCCGCCGCCACACGAATCGTGCGCACGTCGGGGTGCTTTCTAAGCCAGTCTTTCATCATAACACATCAGGAAGGCAGACGACCGCCCACACTTGCCCAGATGGCCAGCAGGCAGGTTCGGATCATGCCCTTGATCCTATCCCTTTTTTGCGATCCCGGCGGGGGCCGTTGTGGCACCCGCGTAATTTGATCAAAAGTAGGTTACTATCGGATCAGTTGAGGACGCAAGCGAATTCTGCTGCGGGTGTTTGACGGCAGGTGGCGGTTCAGGTGCAGGTTCACCCGGCCAAACACCCAAATCACCCCCAAGGTCAGCAACACGAAGTAGAAGGCGACGATGGGGTAGGGGATGAACGGGTTGAAGGTTTTGTCGGCGAAATAGTTGGCGTAATACAGCGCGTCACCGCGTTGGCTGAAGGCCGGAAAGCCGGAAAAGAACACCAAGGTCGTTGATTGAAAAAGGAAAATCGCCTCGTTGGTGTAGCTGGGCCACGCAAGGCGCAGCATGGTGGGCCATTGCACGCGGCGGAACTTGTTCCAACCGGTCAGACCATAAGCCTCGGCTGCCTCCAGGTCGCCCTTCGGGATCGACCGCAGCGCGCCGTAAAAAATTTCGGCGGAATAGGCGGCGGTGTTCAAGAACAGCACAATTAGCGCGCCCGCCCAAGCTTTGGTCAGCCAAGAGGTGGCAAGCGTGATGCCGAACAGATGAATACCGGTGCGCGGCAGCAGCACCAGCGATTCATAGGCCAGAAAGAACTGGATGAACAACGGCGAGCCACGGAAGATGAACACGAACCATTCAGCGGGTTTGCGGATCAACGGATTGTGGGCGATGCGGGCCAGCGCCAGCGCGTTGGCCAGAAAGAAGCCAAACAACAGCGCTAGCGCGCCGAAGTAGACGTTCCAGATCAACCCCGATCCGATCAGGGTGAATTGCTGGCACAGCGTGAAATCGGTTTTGGGCAGCAGCTTGGCGCCAATGCCGACAGAGCGCAGCGCGTAATCGGTGAAGGTTTCGAAACACGTGCTCATACCGCAGCCCTCCGCAGGGCTTCACCGGCGGCGGTGGCCTGACCTTTTGACAGTTTTGCCGTGATCTTGCCCAGCACGATTTCCGACAGCTTCGTCATCACCAGATAGAACACCAACAGCCCAAGGAAGTAGAAAATCCGCCAATCGGGGTGGGGATATTCATAGGCTTGGGTCTTGGTGCCGCCCAATTCGCGGGCGTAATAAACGATGTCTTTTACCGACAGCAGGAACAACAGCGGCGTGGCTTTGATCAGGATCATCCACAGGTTGGCAAGGCCGGGCAGCGCATAGGTCCACATCTGTGGCACAAGGATGCGGCGGAACACCTGACGGTGCGACATGCCATAGGCTTCGGCGGTTTCAAGCTGCGCGCGTGGCACCGCCTGCATCGCGCCATAAAGCACGTTGGCAACGAAAGCGCCGAACACGATGGCGAAGGTCACCACCGCAAGACCAAAACCGTAAAGCTGGAAGGTGAAGGGCGACGCGGTGGCCAGCGGAATTTTCGCCGCCGGGCAGACGTGAAATTCAAGGCCGCGAAAGATTGGTTCGGACCAGTCGGGGCAGACGATCTTGTGTTTGATCAGCTCTAGCCCTTGATCCAGCGCGATCACGAAAAACATGAAATAAACGATGTCAGGAACGCCGCGCACCATCGCCGAATAGAGCTTGCCGATCCAGCGCAGCGGCGCAAATTGCGACCGTGCCGCCATCGCCCCGCCAAAGCCAAGCAGCATCGCGGCCGGTGCCGTGACCACCAGCAGCGCCAGCACCGTCACGAAAGACATATAGAAATCAAGGTGCTTACCCGAGGTCAGGTAGCAGCTGAGCCAAGTCAGGCCCTCGATCGACTTCGGATCAGCGCAGACAGAAAACATCGGGAATCCTGTGAAAAATAGGCCCCCCAAACAGGTCGGGGGGCCGTGTAGTCTGGATGAATTAGAACTTCAGGCCTT
>JAHEDL010000013.1 GCA_024641255.1 Pseudorhodobacter sp. | reverse complement strand
CATGGATTTCAATACGTTGAAACCAGAGTTTGACGCGGCAGGTTGCCTTGTGCTGGGCATGTCGAAAGACAGCGTTAAAAAGCATGACAAGTTCATCGCCAAAATGGGCATCACGTTGCCGCTGCTGTCAGATACCGGCACGGTGATGCAAGACTGGGGCGCCTTTGGCGAAAAGCTGTTCTTCGGCAAACTTGTGCAAGGTGTGCTGCGATCAACCTTTCTGATTGATGGCAACGGCCGCATTGAACAGATCTGGAAGGTAGACAAAGTCAAAGGCCATGCGGCCGAAGTTTTGGCGGCGGTGCAGGGCAAATGACCGAAACTTTGGCCGAACGCGCGGTTGCGGTGCTGACTTGCGGCGATGGGCGGGCCAAAACCGCGCTGGCGCATCAGCACGCCGCGGCATGGCGTGCTGCACGGGCGACGGACACTCCGATGCCGATCGGCCAAGCCACCCCGCCCGCGCGCCCGGCCCGGCCCGAAAAGCCCGACCTTCTGGACCCGCGCGAGGTGCCGCGCCGCCGCACCGGATCGCCCATGGGCCGCATCGCGCTGCTGCATGCGCTGGCTCATATCGAACTGAACGCCGTCGATCTGCATTGGGATATCATCGCACGCTTCACCGACCACCCGATGCCACTTGGGTTTTACGATGACTGGGTGAAGGCCGCTGACGAAGAGGCAAAGCATTTCAACCTGTTGTGCGACGTTCTTGAAGCGATGGGCAGCTTTTACGGCGCTTTGCCCGCGCATGCCTTCATGTGGCAAGCCGCCGAAGACACCGCCGAAGACCTGATGGGCCGCCTTGCCGTGGTGCCAATGGTGCTAGAGGCGCGCGGCCTTGATGTGACCCCCGACATGATCACCCTGTTCGAACGCCACAAGGAAACCGCCGCCCTTGCCGCTTTGCGCACCATCTACGCAGAAGAGGTCGGCCACGTCGCCTATGGGTCGAAATGGTTCAACTGGCTTTGTGGTCGCGATGGGCTGGACCCCAAGGATGCCTTCCACGCGCTGGTGCGAAAATACTTCCATGGCACACTGAAACCGCCTTTCAACGAAGAAAAGCGCGCCGAAGCCGGGTTGCCGCCAGATTTCTACTGGCCGCTGGTTGATGCCAAGCTGCAGAAATAGGCGGAATCCTGCCTATCTTGGCAGGTTTCCGCCCCGGTTTTGACCATATACTTCAAATTTGTTGCGGGCTGCGGATGCGCTGGCTAATCAGTCAGTGTCCCGCTTGCAGGGGCTTTTCACCCGCCCTTTCAATATGCTGCAACGGAAGCTGCCAACGTGCTGACACGCCTATCCTATCGGATACACACAACGCTGGAACGCTACTTCCCCGAGCAGCGCCTGTTCTTGAAATCTGACACCGACACCCGGTTTATCCGGCTTCGGCCCAGCACACAGGCGATTGCGGTGGTGGTCGGCTCTTTGGTGCTGGCCTGGACGATCCTTGCGACCGCGATCTTGCTGATGGATTCGATTTCCGCCGGCACCTCGCGCGAACAGATCGCACGGCAGCAAGTGCTTTATGAACATCGGCTGAACGATCTGTCTGACGACCGGGATTTGCGCGCCAACGAAGCCGCCTCGGCGCAAAAACGCTTCAACCTGGCGCTGGCACAGGTGGCGTCGATGCAAGCGCGCCTGCTTGCGTCGGAAGACCGCCGCCGCGAACTTGAAACCGGCATCGACGTGATCCAGAATACCCTGCGCGGTGTGATCAAGGAACGCGATCAGGTCCGCGAACAGCTTGCCGCCGTCGTTACGCCCGATGCAGGCCGCTCTGAAGAAGAAAAGCTGCGCGACACCGAAGCAACGGTTGATTTCCTGACCTCGTCGCTGGGGTCCACCGCCCAAGAGCGTGACGTAATGGAAGGCGCCGCCGCCAAGGCCGACGAACGTGTTGCCGCGATTACACTGGAAAAACAGCAGCTTGAAACCAGCAATGATGTAATTTTCACCCAGTTGGAACAGGCGCTGACCGTATCGGTTGAACCCTTGGACAAAATGTTCCGGCAGGCCGGGCTTGACCCCGAAGACATGCTGTCTGCAGTGCGCAAGGGCTATGGTGGCCAAGGCGGGCCGCTGACGCCGATCGTGCTTTCAACCAAGGGCCTGCCCGCGCTGAAATCCGAAGCCCGCGCCAACGCGATTCTGAAAGACCTTGATAACATGAACCTTTACCGGATGGCCGCTTTCAAGGCACCGTTCGGTATGCCGGTCAACACCTCGGTGCGCTACACCTCTGGCTTTGGTGGCCGGGACGACCCGTTCGGGCGCGGGCACCGCAAGCACGAAGGTCAGGATCTTGCCGGCGATTACGGCGCGCCAATTTTGGCAAGCGCCGATGGCACGGTAACTTTTGCGGGCTGGTCAAATGGTTACGGCCGTCTGATCAAGATCCAGCACGCCTTTGGTATTGAAACACGCTATGGCCATCTGTCGCAGATCCGGGTTGAAGTCGGACAAAAAGTATCGCGCGGCGACAGGATTGGTGATATGGGCAATTCGGGTCGGTCTACCGGCACACACCTTCATTATGAGATCCGTATCGGCGGATCAGCGATAAATCCGATGACCTTCATAAAGGCAGCCAAAAATGTTTTCTAAGAGCCGCATAAATGAGCCTGGCCCGAAAGCCGGCGAAACTGATAAGCCCAAAGCGCCGGAGATGCCCGTGACCAAACCTTCGATGGAATTCAGCCCTCCAGCGACGAAAGGCAAGGTTGCGGCTTCGGTATTGTCTGCCGACCTGACCGTTGTTGGCAACCTGCGCACCACCGGTGACATTCAAGTCGAAGGCACGGTTGAAGGCGATATTCGCGCCCATCTGCTGACCATCGGCGAAACCGCGACCATCCGGGGCGAAATTGTCGCCGACGATATCGTGGTCAATGGACGTGTTGTTGGTCGTGTGCGCGGATTGAAAGTGCGCCTGACCTCGACCGCAAAAGTCGAAGGCGACATCATTCACAAAACCATTGCGATTGAATCCGGCGCGCATTTCGAAGGCTCGGTTCAGCGGCAAGATGACCCTCTGTCGACAGGCCGCACCGCTGCTGCGCCGCAAAGCCGGATCGGCCTTGCCACCAGCAGCGCCGACGAGGCGTAAGCCTTTCACACGGACAAACACAGATGAACGTATCAAATCGGGCAGCGCGGGAAACCTCGGTGCCCGTTTTTGACTCTGCGGTTTGCGCGCCGCAGCACCGCCGCACCATTTTATGGGCGGCGATTCTGGCGTCGTCGATGGGGTTTATCGACAGTTCTGTCACCGCCATTGCCCTGCCCGCCATGCGCAACTCGCTCCACGCCTCGTTGCAAGCCGCGCAATGGTTCAGCGGTGCCTATCTGCTGGCGCTATCGGCCTTGGTTCTCGCGGGTGGCGCGTTGGGCGATCGTTTTGGCACCGCCCGCGCCTTTGCTCTGGGCATCTTGCTGTTTGTGCTTAGCTCGCTGGCCTGTGCGCTGGCCACCAGCCCCGCCACGCTAATCTTGGCACGTGGCTTGCAGGGCGTGGCGGCGGCGCTCATGGTGCCGGGGTCGATGGCGTTGATTGGCCGCGCCTATCCGCGCGCCGAACGCGGCGCGGCGCTGGGGCTTTGGGCCGCAGCCTCTATTGCCACAACGGCCGCCGGTCCGGTGCTGGGCGGGCTGTTACTAACATGGAACCCCGATCTGGGCTGGCGTCTGGTGTTTGCGCTGAACCTGCCGCTGGGCATCGTCGCCTTGCTGATCTTGCGCCGCTATGCCCTGCCAGATCGCGGCCAGCCGGGGCTGCCGGTTGATATCACGGGCGCGGCGCTGGCCACTTTGGGGCTGGGGCTGTTGGCCTATGGCTTCACCAGCCCCGACAGCGGCACGTGGCTGGGGCTAGGTGCCGCGCTTTTTGCGGTTTTCCTAGCGTGGCAAGCCTATACGCCGCAGCCTATGATCCGGCTGGGCATGTTTCGCAACCGCGCATTCTGGGCGATCAACCTTGCGACGTTCCTGCTGTATTTCGCCGTCACTGGCATCAGCTTTTATGTGCCGATGACGGCGGTATCGGCGTGGGGCAGTTCGGCGCTTGATGTCACCGCCGCTTTCCTGCCGGTGTCGGTGATGATCGCCACGCTTTCGGCCCCGGTGGGCCGGTTGGCCGACCGTATTGGCGCGGGGCCCCTGATGGCCGCAGGTGCCGCAATTGTCGCCAGTGCCGAGGCGGGGCTATCGCTCACCGCAGGTTGGGCTAGCTTTTGGGGCGCTTGCGTGCCGCTGATGGTGCTGTCGGGCTTTGGCATGGCCTTGGTAGTGGCACCGCTGACCGCCGCCGTGATGGCCGCCGCAAGCGATGCCGAACAAGGCGCGGCGTCAGGCATCAACAACGCCGTCGCCCGCGCCGCAAGCCTTGTTGCGGTGGCGCTGATGGGGCGGCTGGCGGCTAACGCCTATG
Source organism: Pseudorhodobacter sp. (assembly GCA_024641255.1). GTDB lineage: Bacteria > Pseudomonadota > Alphaproteobacteria > Rhodobacterales > Rhodobacteraceae > Cypionkella. The sequence goes on along the minus strand of JAHEDL010000013.1, from coordinate 5,376 downwards.
GCCCGATCAGCGCGCAGACGCCTGGCTTTGGCCTGCTGTCCACCACCCCCGCCCATATTGCGGCCACCGCCAGCAGCTTTGGCCAGATTGCCCTGCTGGCCGCCTGCGCATCGGCCCTGTCGGCGCTTGTTGCGGGCTGGGGCCTGCGCACGGCCCGGCTTAGGGCCAAGTGATCGCGCGGCGGTAAAGATGCCACGTGGCATGCCCCAAGATCGGCAACACCACAAACAGCCCCAAAAACCCCGTCGCCATGCCGAAGAACAACAGCACCGCAATCAGCGCACCCCAGCCCAGCATCACCACCGGACTTTCCGTCACCACCCCAACCGAGGTCAGCATCGCGGTAACAAAATCCACCTCACGCTCTAGCAACATCGGCAGGCTCACCACGGTCAGCGAAAACAACAGCGTCGCAAACACCGCCCCCACGCTGCTGCCCACCGCCAGCATGGTCAGCCCCTGAACCGAAGCAAACACCGCAAGCGATGATGAAATATTGGTCAGCGTCGCGGTGCCCAGAAACAGCGCAAAAATCATATGCGCCAAGAAGTTCCAGAACAGAAAGAACACCACGATCACCGCCGCCATCGACGGGATCTGCCGGTCTTTTTGCCGGAAGATCACGGTGAAAATCTGTGTCCGGTTTAGCGCCTCGCCCACCTCTAGCCGCCGCGACACTTCGTAAAGCCCGCAGGCAACGAATGGCCCCAAGATCGGGAATCCCGCGCCCGCCGCCAAAGACCACACCAATTGCCCCTTGGCGGTGAACGACCAGTAAATCAGCCAGCCGCCGACAACGTAGAAACAGGCAAAGAACAGCCCGTAATGCGGTGCCCTGATAAAGTCGCGCCAGCCTGCAACCAAAGCCGCGCGGATATCGCTAAAATCCACATGCAAGATTTCCGGCCTGTCGGCCTGATTGGCAATCATCGGTTCCCCCCCGTTTGGCAAAGCCTATGCGCGAGATACCGATTTTAGAAAGATGTATTTTCACAATAGCTTATCACCCTATCCTCTTGCCTGCTCCACATTGGCGCGCGGGCAAGAGAATGGCGTAAAGCCAAAGGTTAGTCTTCGGCGTTGGCCTCGGCGCGCGATTTGCCTGCCACGTCCATTGCAAGCGTGGCCGCCATGAACTTGTCCAGATCGCCGTCCAGCACGCCTGCGGTATCCGAAGTTTCCACACCGGTGCGCAGATCTTTCACCATCTGATAGGGCTGCAGCACATAAGACCGGATCTGGTTGCCCCAACCGGCATCGCCTTTGCTTTCATGCTGGGCGTTGATCGCGGCATTGCGGCGATCAAGCTCCATCTGATAAAGCCGGGCGCGCAGCGCAATCATACAGGCTTCGCGGTTCTGGTGCTGCGACTTCATCGAACTTGTCACCACGATATTGGTCGGCAAGTGGGTGATCCGCACCGCCGAGTCGGTGGTGTTGACGTGCTGACCACCCGCACCCGACGACCGGTAGGTGTCAATGCGGATATCGCGGTCAGGAATGTCGATTTCGATGTTGTCATCCACCACCGGATAGACCCAGACCGACGAAAACGAGGTATGCCGACGTGCAGCAGAATCGTAGGGCGAAATCCTCACCAAGCGATGCACGCCGCTTTCCGATTTCAGCCAGCCATAGGCGTTCTTGCCGGAAATCTTGTAGGACGCAGACCGGATGCCAGCTTCGTCGCCATCGGTTTCCGATTGCAGTTCAACCTTGTAGCCCTTCTTTTCGGCCCAACGCACATACATACGCGCCAAAATTGACGCCCAGTCGCAGCTTTCGGTGCCACCGGCCCCGGCGTTGATTTCAAGGAACGTATCGTTGCCATCGGCCTCGCCGTTCAGCAGCGCTTCCAGTTCTTTACCCGCTGCAAGTTCAACCAACGCCTTCAGCGCGGTTTCTGCCTCGGTGACGATCTCTTGATCGCCCTCGGCCTCACCCAGTTCGATCAGTTCGACATTGTCCTTCAAGCCGCTGTCGATCAGCTTGAAGGTCGAAATTTCATCCAGCAGCGACTGGCGGTCGCGCATCAGCTTTTGCGCCTTCGCGGGGTCGTTCCACAGATCCGGCGCTTCGATCATGGCGTCGAATTCTTCCAGCCGATGCGCGGCGGTGTCCCAATCCATCCGCTGCGCCAAAAGCGCCAGCGATTTGGTGATGGCATCGACATTGTTCTGCGTTTCGGCGCGCATGGGGAAACGTCCTTTGGATCAGTATTCAGGCAGGCAGGGTTTTGGCGGGTGATAGCGCGGTCAGCGCGGGGCGGCAAGCGGGCGATGCGGGCGCCCGCCCCTTGGCGTCAATATAGCCCGCCCGAAGACAGCGTGCCAAAGTTTGCTTTCTTCGGCACCGATTTGCGCTGGCCGTCCGATGTGGTGACGGTATCCACCTGTTCGCCACCGCCATCCACCTCGCCCGCCGAAAACAGCGGCAGGTTTTCGCCCATCGCAAAGCCACCATCCACCACGGTGCCAATGCCAAACAGCGATTCCGGCCCTTCGCGGAAGTATTCGGCGATCACGTTGTCGCCGCTGGCGCCTTCGGGCAGCTTGGCACCGGTAAAGCGGTCGATGTTCTGGAAATAGCCGCCCGGCGGCAGCTTGAACTTGGTGCCACCGCGCCGCTTGACGACCTCTTTCATGAATTCCTGAAAGATCGGAACGCAAAGCGTGCCGCCAAAAGCCCCCGGCCCCAGCGTGCGCGGTTGGTCAAACCCCATATAGCAGCCCGCCACTGTGTTCGACGTATAGCCAATAAACCACACGTCCTTGGCATCGTTGGTGGTGCCGGTCTTGCCCGCCACCGGCACCGGCAGTTTTACCCCGGTGCCAGAACCGCGCAAAATCACGCCTTCCATCATCGAGGTCAGCTGATAGGCGGTGATCGGGTCCATCACCCGTTCGCGATTGCTGTCGATGGTCACTGCCTCGCCGGTTTTCAGCCGGGGCGAATTGCAGTCTTCGCATTTGCGCTGATCGTGGCGATAGATGGTCTTGCCAAAGCGGTCCTGCACCCGGTCAACCAGCGTCGGTTCCACCCGTTCGCCACCATTGGCAAACATCGCATAGGCGGCGACCATCTTGTAAAGCGTGGTTTCCTGCGCGCCCAAGGCGTTGGCAAGAAACGGTTTCATCGGATCATAGACGCCGAATTTCTCGGCATAGGTCGCCACCAGCGGCATGCCAATTTCTTGCGCGATCCGGATAGTCATAAGGTTACGCGACTGTTCGATCCCGGTGCGCATCGGCGTCGGGCCATAGAATTTGTTGGTCGAGTTTTTCGGCGTCCACAGCCCTTGCGGGGTTTCCACCTCGATCGGGGCGTCAATAACGATGGTGGCGGGGGTAAAGCCCGAATCCAGCGCCGCCGCGTAAACGAAGGGCTTGAAGCTGGACCCCGGCTGCCGCGTCGCTTGCGTGGCGCGGTTGAACACCGATGATTGATAGCTAAAGCCACCCTGCATCGCCAAAACCCGGCCGGTGTTCACGTCCATCGCCATGAAGCCGCCCTGCACTTCCGGCACCTGCCGCAGCGACCAGCGCACGAAATCCCCCGTGGCATCATCCGTCACCGGACGCACCAACACCACATCACCCACCGCCACCAGATCGGCGGGCACGCGCGCTTTCTTGCCCAGCTTGCCATCGGCCAACCGCTTGCGCGCCCAAGTCACATCTTCGGCCGGAATGTCTTGCGTGCCGTCAACGCCTTCGATGCCCACCGTCGCCGTGCTGTCGCCCAAGCCCAACACCACCGCAACATGCCAACCTTCCACGTCGCGCGGCATGTCTTTCACGTCAGACAGGGCCTTGCGCCAATCTGCTTCATTTAGCAAAGCCTCGGCGGCAATGGTTTTGCCGGTGCCACGCCAAACCCCCTGATTGCGGTCATATTTTTCCAAACCCCGCCGCAGCGCGGTCGCGGCGATGTCCTGGAATTCGGGGTCAACCGTGGCGCGAATGGTCAGACCACCGCCAAAGAATTCCTCTTCGCCAAAGGTGCCCGACAACTGCCGCCGAATTTCATCAGTGAAATAATCGCGCGATGGCAGCGCCTCGCGGAACGACGCATAATCGCCATTCTGCACCGATTTCAGCGGCTCGGCCTTGGCTTCGGTGTAGGTCGCCTTGTCGATATAGCCGTTCTGGAACATTTCGTTCAGCACATAGTTGCGCCGATCGGTCAGCCGCTTTTTCTGCGTCACCGGGTTATAATCGCTGGGCGCTTTCGGCATCGACGCCAAGGTCGCCGCTTCGGCTGCTGTCAACTGATCCAGCGATTTGTTGAAATAGGTCTGCGCCGCCGCCGCCACCCCGTAAGAGTTCTGGCCCAGAAAAATCTCGTTCAGGTAAAGTTCCAGAATCTTGTCCTTCGACAAGGTCTGCTCCAGCCGCGACGCAAGGATCAGTTCTTTGACCTTGCGTTCCACCGACCGGCTGCCATCCAAAAGGAAGTTCTTCATCACCTGCTGCGTGATGGTCGACGCCCCGCGCGCGTTCTTGCCGCCGCTTTTCACCGCATCAATCGCGGCCGAGATCATCCCGGCAATGTCATATCCACGGTGTGTATAAAAATGCTTGTCTTCGGCCGAAATGAAGGCGTTTTTGACCAGATCGGGAATATCTTCAATCGGCACAAACAGCCGCCGTTCTTTGGCGAATTCGTCAATGATGCGGCCTTCGCCCGAATAAATCCGGCTGATGGTGGGCGGGGTATAGCGCGCAAGGCTTTCGTGGCTGGGCAGATCGGCGGAGTACATCCAGAACACCGCGCCAACCGTCAGCGCAGCAAAGAACAACCCCAGCGTGAGTGTGGTGAAAATGCCCCCTAAGAAGGACCCGATAAACCTGATCACGCCTGATAACCCCTAAGCCCAAATGCGCCTTGGCCCACCGGCCCCGAACAAGCCCTTGCTTGCAGCCGCGCTTATATGCGGCTGGCAGGCAAAGGTCAAAACACTGACACGCGATTTTTACTTGCAGGCAAAGCCCCGCCAATGCCGTGCCAAAGGCCCCGGCCTATTTCAACGGCAGGCTGGAAAGGCTTTGATCTTGCTTGGCCCAAGCCTTCAGCGCGTCGCGCACCGCCGCCGCCATTTTGCCGCGCCAGTCGGGGTCTTGCAGCCGTTTCAAATCATTTTCCGACGACAAGAACCCAAGTTCCAGCAAAACCGATGGAATATCCGCCGATTTCAGCACCGAAAAGCTGGCCTGCTGCTGCGGGTTATGGTGCATCTTCACCCCTTGCGCCTTTATCGCATCGGCCAAAGCCTGCGACAGACGCGCGGTGCGCGGCGTGGTTTCGGTGCGCGCCATATCCATCAACACCGAAGCCACCAGATCATCTTGTTGCGTCAAATCCATGCCCGCCAAC
>JAHEDL010000004.1 GCA_024641255.1 Pseudorhodobacter sp. | reverse complement strand
GTGATCCCGGCCGATCAGGTGGTGCCCGGCGACATTGTGTTGCTGGCCGCAGGAAATCTGGTTCCAGCCGATGGCGTGGTGATCGAGGCGCGCGATTTTCTGGTTTCTCAGGCAGCACTTACGGGGGAATCCTTTCCGGTTGAAAAGCACAGCGGCCCGACGCCCGAAACCGCGTCGATGCCCGAACGCACCAATGTGGTGTTTCTGGGCACCTCTGTGCGCAGCGGCATGGCGCGTATGTTGGTCATGCAAACAGGCCGCGACACCGCCTTTGGCCAAATTGCCGGGAAAATCGCCGCCGCCGATCCTGAAACCGATTTTGAACGTGGCATCCGGCGCTTTGGCACCTTGTTGACCCGCGTAATGATGGTGATCGTGACGCTGGTGCTTTCGGCCAACTTGATGCTGCACCGGCCGGTGATTGACAGCCTGCTGTTCTCCGTCGCTTTGGCGGTTGGGCTGACCCCGGAACTGCTGCCAGCCATCGTGTCGGTGACGATGTCGGTTGGGGCGCGGCGTATGGCGCGCGGTGGTGTGATCGTGCGCCGAACCGCGGCGATTGAAAACCTTGGCACGGTCGATGTGCTTTGCACCGACAAGACCGGAACGCTGACCACCGGCGAGGTGGTGCTACATGCGGTGATTGATGCCAGCGGTGCCGCCTCTGACCCGCTGTTTCGTCTGGCTCTGATCAATGCGCAGTTGGAAACTGGCATCGAAAACCCCTTGGATGCCGCGATTGTCACGGCGGCCAAAGCCCGCGGTGCCACGCTTTCGGGCGTGACCAAGATTGACGAAATTCCCTATGATTTTCAGCGCAAGCGCCTGACCATTGTTGTCGATGAAGGCGCGGGCGGCGGCCATCTTGTGGTGACCAAGGGCGCATTTGCCGAGGTTCTGACCTGCTGCAGCAAACTTGCAACCCCGGCAGGCGACGTCGATCTGGATCAAAACGCGCGCGACCGTGTGACAGCACTTTATGCCCAACAAGGGATCGACGGCATTCGGGCGCTTGGCCTTGCCACCCGCCAAATGCCCGCCAAGCCGCATTATGACATCGCGGACGAAGCCGGAATGACCCTTCAGGGCATGTTGCTGTTTCTAGACCCTCTCAAGCCCGGCATCAAAGAGGCATTGGCCGGGCTGTCCGCGATTGGCATCACCGTCAAGATCATCTCGGGCGACAACCGCCATGTCGCCGAGCATGTCGCACGCGCCGTTGGGCTTGCACCGCAAATCATGACTGGCACCGAATTGAACCAGACCCGCGACGAGGCATTGTTCCACCTTGCCGAAGCCAAAAACATCTTTGCCGAAGTTGATCCGCAGCAAAAAGAGCGGATCGTACGCGCACTGCAGGCGCGGGGCCATACTGTGGCCTATATGGGCGATGGCATCAATGACGCACCTGCCTTGCGCTTGGCCGATGTTGGGGTCTCGGTTGATAAGGCGGTGGATGCGGCGCGTGAAAGTGCTGATATCGTGCTGCTGGAACGTGATTTGGACGTGTTGCGCCAAGGCATTGTCGATGGGCGGCGCACCTTTGCGAACACCTTGAAGTATATTTCAATCACCACCAGCGCCAATTTTGGCAACATGATCAGCATGGCGATTGGCACGCTGTTTCTGCCCTATCTGCCGCTGCTGGCATCGCAAATCCTGCTGAACAATTTCCTGTCCGATATCCCATCGCTGGCGATTGCCGGCGATGATGTGGATGCCGAAATGGTCGACCGCGCCCCGCATTGGGACATTGCGTCGATCCGCAGCTATATGATCGTGTTCGGGCTGATCAGCACCGTGTTTGACCTAGTGATGTTTGCGCTTCTGATCACCGTCTTTCATGCGGGCGAGGGCCTGTTTCAAAGTACATGGTTTGTTGTGTCTTTGCTGACCGAATTGGCCGTGGTGCTGGTGTTGCGCACCCGACGCCCGGCTTGGCGCAGCAGACCGGGGCGAATGCTGACATTGGCCACAGCCGCCGTCGCCACCCTGGCAATCGCACTGCCCTATGTGCCGCCGGTTGCAACGCTTGTCGGTTTGGTTCCACTGCCATGGCATCTGCTGCTTGCCGGTCTGGGAGTCGTCACGCTGTATATTGCCGCGACCGAAGCCGCCAAGGCCATATTCTACGCCCACACCGCGCAGAACCGGGCGATGCTGATCCGGGGATAACGTGGTTTCCGAAGTCTATAACTGGGTTTTGCAACGCATGTTGCACTATCCGCTGTTCACGCGGTGGAATTGGATGCCGAAACCGATGCCAGCCCAAACGCATTTGTGCCGACGTCAAAGGCGAAAACGCACCCCATTACCGATGCACCAGCAATCAGCCCTGCGGTACGGGCACCGTTTCACGCATCAACGCCATTGCCAAAGCCATCAGCAACACCGCGCCAATGCCGCGAAGACCGCGTGCGCAAACCAACGGCCGCAGGCTTGACGGGATGTCCAGCCCAGACCGGTCGCAGTTGTGGTCCTGCCACCACCGATACGCAGATCCCTTTCGGGCAGCAAATCTTGCCTCGGGCGCGGGGCAGGTGGCGCGCCGCGGCAAGATTAACACCGGATAACATGATCAAAACGCAGACGGTGCGAGGATCATTATGCCAAACGCGCCAGCCCAGCCCTACCCCGTGAAGGGCCGACGGGCTCTTGTGTCTGCAAACGGATCTCTGCGCCTTGGCAATCCGCCTCAACCGTCTTGCCAACCGAAATTTCTCTGCAGTCCCTCGACACCTCACATCAACTCCTCACGCATAAGCCGCACGATGCCGCAGGGCGTCGATGACGATCTGGAATGCGGGCGAGGTCTGGCGGCGGTTTGGGTAGTAAAGGTGCAGGCCCGAAATCGGCTGGCTCCAGTCGTCCAGCACCAGTTGCAGCACGCCCGAGGCAATATAGGGCAGCACCGCAGCCTCTGGCAGGAAAGCAATGCCGAACCCGTCCAGCACCGCTTGCAGGCAGGCGTTGACCGAATTGAACGTTACTTGCCCGTCAACCCGCACCCGCAGATCGTCCTGGCCCTTCTGGAATTCCCACGCATAAAGCCCACCGCTGCTGACCATGCGCAGGTTGATGCAGCGATGCACGGTCAACTCTTTGGGCGTCTGCGGTGGCGGATGCTGCGCGAAATAGTCCGGCGTTGCCACCGCCACCAGACGCCCATCCGGGGTGATCCGCACCGCGACCATGTCCTTTTCCACGCTTTCGCCCAACCGCACACCGGCGTCAAAACCTTCGGCAGCGATGTCGCGAAAGCCGTGGTCGATCGACAGTTCCAGATTGATCTCTGGATAGGCGCGCAGCACCGGCGCCAACTTGGGCCACAGAACCCGTTCGGCGGCATATTCGCTGGCGGTAATCCGCACCGTTCCTGCGGGGCGGTCACGAAACGCGCTAAGCTGCGCCAGTTCGGTACGAATTTCGTCAAAGCGCGGCGCGACGGTGGCCAACAACCGCTGCCCTGCCTCGGTGGTCGACACGCTGCGGGTGGTGCGCATCAACAGCCGCACCCCCAAGGTTTCCTCAAGCTGCCGGATGGTCTGGCTCAGGGCCGAAGGCGATACACCCATCTGCGCCGCTGCTTTGGTAAAGCTGCGCTCCCGCGCGACAGCGGCGAAAGCTGCCAGTTCATTCATCGAATAGGGACGCATTGTGAAGCCTGACTTATAACCTGATGCAGATTATAAGGGATAAACCAAGGGAAAGGTCCAGCTTATAACGCATCTATCAGACATAGGAGACACGCCGATGCAGATGCGCAAACTTGGAAACCTAGAAGTTTCGGCCCTTGGCTTGGGCTGCATGGGCATGTCATCGGCCTATGGCCCGCCTGCCGATACGGCGCAGATGGTGGCCCTGATCCGCCGCGCCCATGATCTTGGCGTCACGCATTTCGACACCGCCGAAGCCTATGGCCCCTTCACCAACGAAACACTTTTGGGCGAAGCATTGGCCCCGATCCGCGACAAGGTGGTGATTGCCACCAAGTTTGGTTTTAACATCGACCCCGACACTGGCGCACGGGGCCCAGGAACAAATTCGCTTCCCGCCCATATTCGTCGTGTCGCGGAAGATGCGCTGAAGCGGCTTAAAACAGACCGTATCGACCTGTTCTACCAGCACCGCGTCGACCCCGCAGTGCCCATCGAAGATGTGGCGGGCACGGTGAAAGACCTGATCGCCGAAGGCAAGGTTCTGCATTTCGGGCTGTCCGAAGCGGGCGTGCACACCATCCGCCGCGCCCATGCGGTGCAGCCGATCACGGCGGTGCAAAGCGAATATTCGCTGTTCTGGCGCGGACCAGAGGCGGAATTGCTGCCGGTCTTGGATGAACTGAACATCGGCTTTGTGCCGTTTAGCCCGCTTGGCGCCGGGTTCCTGACCGGCAAGATCGACGAGACGACTACCTTTGATCCCACCGATTTTCGGAACATGGTGCCGCGCTTGGCGCCCGACGCACGCAAGGCCAACATGGCTTTGGTCGAACTTGTAAAAGATGTTGCCGCCGCGAAGGGGGCAACACCGGCCCAGATCGCGCTGGCATGGCTCTTGGTACAGCGCGACGCCATCTCGCCAATCCCCGGCACGACCAAATTACACCGGTTGGAGGAAAACCTTGGTGCCGCAGCGGTCGTTCTGACCGCCGAAGACCTGCGCGAGATCAAGACCGCTTTGGCCGGCATTGAAGTGCAGGGGGCGCGGCTGCCCGAGTTCGTGCTGAAAATGTCGGATCTGTAACGGGCAAGATGCCGTAGCGTCGCAGCCAAACAAGCACCTTCAGCCCGAAGCTTGGGGCGAAGGTGCTTGATCCAAAGCGAAAACGCGTCAGGCCCGCGCCCTTGTCGATTTCGGGTCGTAGGGGCTTTCCGCGATGACTTCGGCCTTGTGCGGCACGCCCAAGATCGTCAGGTCGAAAACCGCGCCCGGGGCCGTTCCGCATGGCAAAAGCGCGATGCCAAGATCGCAGCCACAGGTGTAACTGTAGCTGCCCGACAGAATGCGGCCGACCGGTTTGCCATTGGCCAGCAGCGTCTCTCCGCCGATCAGGCTGGCGCCATCGGTCGCGATCTTCACCGTGACCGAGCGTTGCCTTGGCTCTTTCAACGCCGCCTTGCCGCGGAAATCCTTGCCCATGTCAAGGAACCGCTCAAGGCTGCTTTCCAACGCGGTCAACTCGCCATTCATGTCGCGGAACATGGCGCGGTAAGATTTTTCCAGCCGCAGGCTTTCCAACGCCATGGTGCCGACGGGTTTCAGGCCAAGCGGCTCTCCGGCCGCAAAGATTTGCGCGATCAACCCGCGTTGGTATTCAATCGGGCAGTATATCTCCCAGCCCAACTCGCCGGAATAATTGATCCGCAGCATCCTGACATCCGACGCAAAGCCAAGATTGACGGTCTGCACCCCGAACCACGGAAAGTCAGCCGCTTCCAACGAGGTTTCTGTCAGTCCTTGCAGGATTTCCCGCGCTTTCGGTCCCACCACAGTCATCCCCGCCCGCTCTGCCGAGACGTTGCGCAGGGTGACATCGTCGGGCTTCAGGCGCAAAAGCTCGTCAAAATAGATCCGCTCGGCCGAAGGCGTGCCGATCAGGTAGAAGTGATCCTCAGACAAGCGCGACACGGTGAACTCCGCCACCACCGTTCCCTTCAACGACAGAAGATGCGAAAGGTTGGCGCGCCCCACTTTCGGCAGACGATTGGCAAGGATCGTATCCAGCCAAGCCGCAGCGCCGGGGCCAAAGACCTCGAACTTTGACATGAAGGTCATTTCCACCAGACCGGCCGTTTCGCGCACCGCCTTGACCTCTTGCCCCACATAAACCCCCTTCGGGGTCCAGCGCCAACCAGATTGGTTGACCTGCGGCACGCCTTCGGGGGCGAACCAGTTGGGATGTTCCCATCCGTTCAACACACCCCAGACTGCTCCCTTGCGGTCAAGAAAATCATACGACGGCGCGGTTTTGCCGGGCCGCCCCGCTTCGCGTTCTTCGCCAGGATAATGCTGCATCCCATGCGTGCCCCAGCTTTCGATGATCTTGGGTTTCAGCCAGTTTTTGTTGGCATAATCGCCAAAGCGGCGCGGATCCAACGCCGAGGTGTCAAGATCGTTGCCGCCCTCGACAATCTGTTCAGACAGGTAATGCCCGATGGCCGCCCCCCACAAGATACCTCCGGGAACGCCTTCAGCCAGCCACAGGTTCGGGACACCCCCCCAAGCCTTGCCGACCAGCGGAAGCTCATCGGGCGTCATCTGGAAGGGACCGCGCACGTTGGCTTTGATCCCAACCTCGCCCAGCGTGGGAACAGATTTCATCGCCGCTTCCCAGTTCCATGCAACGGCGTCGAAATCTTCTTCCACCAGATCGGCGCCAAACCACGACGGCACCCCGTTTTCTGCGAACAAATGCAGCTTTTCCGGGCGCTCATAGGGGCCGAACATCAGCCCATCGCCTTCCTCGCGGATATACCCCTCAAAGGCCTCGTCGCGCAGGATCGGCATTTCCGGCAGGCCAGCCGCCTTGCGGGAACGGATCGCACCGACGGCTTCGGTGATCCAGTATTGGTGCAGAATCGGAATGCAGGGCAGGTCCAACCCGAACATCGCCCCGGTTTGGCGCGCGTAATTTCCGGTCGCGCTGATCACATGCTCCGCCGTGATCACCCCCTTCGTCGTGGTGATCTGCCACTCACCCGAAGCGGTGCGGGCGACCGACAGAACCTCGGTGTCTTGGTGAATTTTTGCACCAAGGTCGCGGGCCGCCTTGGCCATCGCCATGGTCACATCAGCCGGCGCAATATGGCCGTCATCGGGGTTATACAAAGCCCCCAGCATCTCTTCGTCGCCGCGCAGAAGCGGCCAAAGCTCATGGACCCGGGCTTTGTCCAGCCATTCGGCCCGGATGCCCTGCGTTTGGAACGTGTCCAGATAGCTTTGGAATTCGTCTACCCGACCTTGCGATTTTGCAATCCGCAGCTGGCCGCACTTGTGCCAGCCAACAGACATGCCAGAGGCGGCTTCCAGCCCCTCATAAATCTCGATCGACTTTTGGATCATCAACCCGATGGGCCGCGACCGCGCATAAGATGGGATCAACCCCGCCGCGTGCCATGTTGACCCAGCGGTCAGCCGCGTGCGCTCCAACATCACCACGTCTGACCAGCCGCGCCGCGCAAGACCCAAAAGGATACCCGCCCCCACGCAGCCGCCACCAATCACCACTGCCCTTGCATGTGCTTGCATCATTTGTCCTTTTTCAACCTAGCGCCAGCCGCCGCCGCGCCACAAAGTCTTCCAGCGCCCCAAGCCGGTCGTCGTCCATGCTGGGCGCCACATAGGTTTCCAACATCCGACGCGCTTCGGCGTTGCCCACGGCCTCGCCTGTCTTCGCGCCCTCATCCAACCACTGCTCGTAGCTGTCGTTGTTCTGCAAGCGGTTGATCACGAAGGGGTTTAGCCGTGTATGATCTGTGCCAAGAAAATGCCCGCCCGGCCCGACCCTGTCGATATCGCCAAGGATCGCATCAAGGTCTTCATCGCCGATCCCGGCGAAGAAGCGATGAAACCCCTCAAGCTGCGCCGCGTCCTGCACCCATTTCGCATATGACACCCCAAGGGCGCCTTCCAGAAACCCGGCCGAGTGCATGATATAGTTGCAGCCCCCCAACAGCACCGGCCACATCGAATTGGCCGAGTCATAGCCCGCCTGAATGTCCGCGCTTTTAGACCCGGTCCACATGGTGCAAGACCGCCACGGCAAACGGTAATGCCGCGCCATCTGGCCAACCAGCAGGTTCATCAACCCCGGCTCGGCCGTGCCCATCATTGGCGCGCCGGACTTCATCGAAACCCCCATCAGCGCGACCCCAAGCACCATCGGGCACCCCGGACGGATCAACTGCGCATAGGCGATCCCGGCAAGCGCCTCGGCCAACAGCAGCGCCACGCCGATTTGCGGGCTTGCAGGGGCGCTGGCTCCGGCCAATAGGAACGGCGTCAAAAGCGCGGGCTGGTTGGCGGCGGCATAGATGCGCAGGGACTACAGCATTGTTTCGTCCCAGACCAACGGGGTGTTGCAGTTCAACAGTGCCGTGACGACGACATTTTGCTGCAGATGGTCGTCACCAAAAACAATCCGCAGCATGTCAATCGTATCACGGGCGGCGGTTTCGGAATGAACAGACCCCATGATCGGCTTGTCCGACAAGCTCAGCGCCGAGGATACAAGGTCAAGGTGACGCTGCGCAACCGGCACGTCCTGCGGCTCGACCGGCAAGATGCCCGCAACATGCATGGCGGGGCTCATCTGCGCCAGTTTGAGGAAGTTCCGCGTATCGGCAAGCTCCGACCGGCGGCGTTCTCCGTCCAAGCCGTAGACAAAGGGCGCGCCATAGACATTGGCGAATACGGCGCTTTTGCCGCCGACATCTACCGTATGGGCCGGATTTCGGGCGTGAAATCGATAGTCTGCGGGCGCTTGGCTGATCAGATGCATCACAAGATCTTCGGGGATGTGCACCCGCTCGCCTTGCACATTCGCTCCGGCGCGGGCCCAGTCGGCCAAGGCCACCGGGTCGCGAAAAACGATGCCGGTCTGGAACAGAATTCGCATCGCGGCGCGGTGGATGCGTTGAACCCCCTCGGGGCCAAGCAGGTCGATTGGTCCGACGTTAAGTCGGGCGGCGGGCAAATAGACTGGCGCCGCCATGGTCCGCGCCTGCACTCGTGCGGCTCTGCCGCTGCGTTTGGTGTCCATTTCCGCCTCCAGTTACCTGGGCTAGCCTAGCCCAAGCGGCAGCCCATGCGGAACGGCACAAAATTTACCCGGCATCATAACTTCAGATTATCTTGCGGCAGAAATATCCCCGGATGCGCTGCGCGGTCCTGACCCATCCGCCGCAACACCCACTGGACGAAAGCTTCGGCTGCCGGCGACTGGGACTTGCGGCGCGAGCTGACCAGCCAGATCGACTTTCCCGTCGCCAACCGCCGCGGCCCAACCTGTTGCAAGTTGCCTGCCAACACCTGATCCAACACCAGATGCGACCAGCCAAGTGCCACACCATGCCCAAGGCTGGCAGCCCCCAAAGAGCCCAAGGCGTCCGAGAAAACCACCGCCTCCTCCACCCGCCCCGCAGCGCCGTCGGTCGCCGACAACCAGTCCCGCCACCCAAAGCGCACACGGTGTTTTTCGCGAAAATGCAACAGGCGGGCGCGGGCGAGGTCGCCGATATGCCCCCCTGTTTTCGCAATGAAACCGGGGTGGGCCACGGGAAAAATCACTTCAGGCACCAACTCTTGCGCCGCAAGGTCGGCCCAGTTGCCATCACCAAGACGCGCCGAGACTTCGATCCCCTCGGCATAAAGGTCTATGTCATCATGGCTGCTTTCCAAAATCGCAAGGTCAATACCGGGGTGGGTTTCGGTGAAATCCGCCAGCCGGGGCAACAGCCAAAGCTGCAAAAACGACGCCGAAAACGCCACCCGTACCGTGTCGCGCCGCACCCCCTGCCGCATGGCCATGATCGAGGCGTTCAGCAAATCGAAGCTGCGCTCGACATCGACGAAAAGCCGTTTGCCCTCGGCGGTTAGCTCCAAAGGCCGGGTATCGCGGTGAAACAGTTTGAAGCCCAAAGACGCCTCAAACTGTCTGATCATCTTAGAAACTGCGGGCTGAGAGACGTTCAACTCCTCCGCAGCGGCGGTAAAACTGCGGCGCCGGGCAGCAGCCTCGAAAGTGAAAAGCACATTGGCCGAAGGGATATGATTGCGCAGGGCGTGCATGACATCAGGCTATGATAGGCAGTCCTGATCGGCAAGCGACAAGGCACCGGAACGCGGCGGCGCAAAGCCGCATCAGCCAACAGCTTGCCGCACAAAGACGTCGAACACCAGATTAACAGACCCGGGCACAGCGCAGCCGCGATGCCTGCTTTTCGGCGCAAAGCGATCCAGAAACCAAGCGCAGACTTGA
>JAHEDL010000003.1 GCA_024641255.1 Pseudorhodobacter sp. | reverse complement strand
GAAATCTACCGCTACAAATGCAACTACAGCATCGCGCATGCTGATGATTTCCTGAACGAAATATATGCTTTCATTTTCAAAACACTGTCCGAGTTCCCGCATCTCGGGCGCCCATACAATCCAGAACGCGGATTGTTTCGTCTTGTTTATAGTAAAGGCTTCAACGTCTATTATACGATCAAAGCGGAAGAAGTGTTCGTTCTGTTCATCATAGATGGGGCTATCAGTTTAAATCAGGATCTAGCCGATCCAGAAACCAAGCTTCCAATCGCATAGCGGCCAGCCTACAAGTTCCCGCCGTTGGCAGCCAGGAACCGGTTTTTTGCTCCAATAAACGGGAACACTCGACCCAGTTCAGAAGAGTTTCCGGACATCAGATTCGTTACATCGATCATCATCATGTTTGGAAGTCAGAGGTGCATTTCTATCTATTTTAGCTCTCAGTTCGACACGCAAAGCACCGCCTTTGGACAGTGGGAATGAGGAAAAAGTGGTGCCAGAATTAGTATCTTTTGAGGTGCCAGATGCCATTCTAAGATATTGTTTTTGTTAACACCATGCAAAATTCAATTCTCTCTTGCATCACAATTTATCTCAATAAAATCAACTACTTGTGGTTTTTGGCTCAGTCAAAAAGTAGCATAGTATAGACATATGCTACTCTTGAACGCATTGTAGCTGCGGTTTGAGGTGGATCGTGGCGAAGCAGGCAAAAGCAGCATTGATGGATCACGAGACGCTGATCTCGGATAAATTTCGCACGATGCCGATTGCAGAGACGATCACAAAAGTTGCTGGCCTGCCCAAATCCGCAACCCGGCTGCGGCTTCTGGGCAGCGCCTAACGAGGTCCGCAAGTGACGCTCCGAACTGACGGTCTGCCTTGACAACCATGCCTTGAATCCATTCCTCACGGTCTTCTTCGGACCAGTCTCTCGGGTTCCCACCATTTGCTTGGGCCCGTGCTACCAACCATGTCTCGGGAATATCCTCCCCGTTCGGGTGCTTCCAAGGTGTAGTCATTCTTAGTCCCATGTGTACCCGCCATGTGTACCAGCTATGGCGAAGAACTGTCTGGGATTCCAGATACATACGCTATTTCAAGGAGGTAAGATGGTGCTGCAAGAGAGGATTGAACTCTCGACCTCTCCCTTACCAAGGGAGTGCTCTACCACTGAGCTACTGCAGCGCCGTTTCGCGTCGACATCGTGTTTCGTTGTCTGCGTGGCGGCTGATTAGACGTAATCCCAGCGGGGTGCAAGAGCAAACTGGCGCTTTTTCTGTCTTGCTTGCTGGACGGTTTCTGCGCCCTGTAATAGAAGGGCGCATGGGTGAAAAATCTGACAATTCTCAGGCTGCACAGCCAAAGCCGCGGGGTGGGTCTGCGCGGGATGACCGCTTGAAGGCGGCCCTGAAGGCGAATATGGCGCGCAGGAAGGCTCAGGCTCGGGCGCGAAACGGGCAGGCGGCGGCGACGGATTCGGACGAATCTGCGCCTGACAACAACAAGAACGAGTGAGGCGGCGATGGATTCGATTCTGGTCAAGGGCAATGGGGCGTTGAACGGGCAGATCCCGATCGCGGGGGCGAAGAATGCTTGCCTGACGCTGATGCCCGCAACGCTGTTGTCGGAAGAACCGCTGACCCTGACCAACGCGCCGCGGTTGTCGGATATCGCCACCATGACGCAACTGCTGCAATCTTTGGGTGCCGAAGTGGCCAGCCTGCAAGACGGACTGGTGCTGGCGATGTCGAGCCACAAGATCGACAACCACACCGCAGATTATGACATCGTGCGCAAAATGCGCGCCTCTATTCTGGTGCTTGGCCCGATGCTGGCGCGCGACGGCCATGCGATTGTGTCGCTGCCCGGGGGCTGTGCGATTGGCGCGCGCCCGGTCGATTTGCACCTGAAGGCGCTGGAGGCGATGGGCGCAGAGCTTGATCTGCGCGATGGTTATGTGCACGCCAAAGCCCCCGGCGGCCGCCTGAAGGGCGCTGTGGTAGAATTCCCCTTCGTCTCGGTCGGGGCCACGGAAAATGCGCTGATGGCGGCGACGCTGGCGAAAGGCACCACGGTGCTGAAGAATGCCGCGCGCGAGCCGGAAATTGTTGATCTTGCCCGCTGCTTGCGCCGGATGGGCGCGCAGATTGACGGCGAAGGCAGCAGCACCATCACCATTCAGGGCGTTGACCGTTTGGGCGGCGCGACGCATCCGGTTGTGACCGACCGGATCGAACTTGGCACCTATATGCTGCTGCCCGCTATTTGCGGCGGCGAGGTGGAATGCTTGGGCGGCCGCATCGAACTGGTTGGTGCCTTTGTTGAAAAGCTGGAAGAAGCTGGTGTTTCGGTGGTCGAAACCGAACGCGGGCTGAAAGTGTCGCGCAAAAATGGCCGCGTAAAGGCGGTTAACGTCACGACCGAACCGTTCCCCGGCTTTCCGACCGACCTGCAGGCGCAGATGATGGCGCTGCTTTGCACCGCCGATGGCGTGTCGGTGCTGGAAGAAAAGATCTTTGAAAACCGCTTCATGCATGCTCCTGAACTGCTGCGGATGGGTGCCAAGATTGATGTGCACGGCGGCACCGCCACTGTAACCGGCGTCGAAAAGCTGCGTGGGGCACGGGTGATGGCCACCGATTTGCGCGCCTCGGTCAGCCTGATTTTGGCCGGGCTTGCGGCCGAAGGCGAAACCGTTGTCTCGCGGGTGTATCACCTTGATCGCGGCTATGAACGGGTCGAAGAAAAGCTGCGTGGCGTTGGGGCGCATATCGAACGTATCAAGGCATGACCGACGCCCGGTTTGAAGATGGCGCCGAACACCCGCTGCGGTTGATCGCGCAAGATGCCGAAGGCTTGGGCATTCTTGCGGCGTTGCTGCAAGATGCGGTGTTTCCCATCACCGAAATGCGCTTTGCCAAGACCCGCCGCCGCTTTGCCCTGCTGCTGAACCGCTTTCGCTGGGAAGATCGCGCGGCGGCGGCCGCGGCCGGACGCAAGTTCGAGCGGGTGCAAAGTTTGCTGGTGTTTGAAAATGTGATGTCGGTGCGCAGTTCCGGGATTGATCGGCAGGACCGCGAAACGATTTTGTCGCTGTTGCACGTCGACTTTGTCGCAACTGATGAAGTGTCGGGCGTGGTTACTTTGGTTTTGGCCGGGGATGGCGCCATTGCCCTAGAGGTCGAGGCGCTTGATGCCAGCTTGCGTGACGTGACGCGGCCTTATTTTGCGCCGTCTGGCAAAGCTCCGGCGCACGATCTTTAACCGCAGGTCCGGTTTTTCTGGCCGGATTTGGCGGTTTTGACCCAAGCCAAGCACATTCTTTCTTAACTTGTGGCTGGCACAGTCGCTTTGAACCAAGGTTTGAGGCGGCGTATGAAAACGGTTTCGATAGCAAAACAGGCGCGCAGGGGGGTGACGGTTTTTCTGGCCGTCGTCGTGATAAGCGGTATTCTTTGCGGGGTGGGGGCGCTTAATTTGGCGCAGACCGGGCTTTTCATTGGGAACAGCCTTGCCCCGCGCGCGCGTGTGATGATGGAAGCGCAGGTTGCCGTTTCCGAAGCGCATGCGATGATTGAGCAGGCCCTTGGTGAACGCAACACCGCAAAGTGGGCGGATATTTCTGCCAAGTTTTCCGAGGCGCGCGAAAGTCTTATGCAACTGACATCGTCGTCCGATGCCACGGCGGTTGAAGGCGGCGGTGCTGCAAAGTCGCAATCAAAGGCGCTTTCTGCTTTGGTGCTTTTAGAAAAATCGGCGAAAGAAACCATCAACACGCTGATGCTTGCCGACACCGCCGGATCGAAAGTCGAACAAAAATTTGATCTGCTTTTTAGCGATATCGAAAAGCAATTCGACGCATTGGCTAAAGCTCCACAAGTAATTGGTTCGGGCGACGGCGAACGCCTTCTTGGCCGCGCGATGTATCTGACCTCACTGTCGCATCTTAAACTTGAAGAGATTTTGGCGGGTGACGCCAGCGAATCCTTCGATTTAGTGATGTCTAATATGACAAGCGCCGAGCAGGATCTGCAGGCGATGGGACGCCTGACCGGCTCGGCCCAAGCTGCCGAACTGGACGGGCAGATGCAGCAATTGTCGGCGCTGGCGCAGAAACGCTACGATAGCTGGCAGGCGCTGACCAAAGTGCAAACTGACGCCCGCGCACGGTTTGGCGTTGCATTTCAAGACTTTGTTGCAGCGGCGGCTGAAAGCAAAGCCGATGTTGTCAGCGAACTTGAACAAGGCATTGCCACTTTGAAATACGCAATGCTGCTTTTGGTTATGTTGGTCGGCGCGGTGGCCGCGGTGGTGTTTGTGCTGGCGGTCTTAGCCTATCACATAATTTCCAAGCGGTTTGTGTCGCGACTTGTCTCGATCAGCAACGTTACCGCCGAATTGACCAAGGGTAACCTTCAGGCCGAAGTGCCGGATTGGACCAGCCAGGATGAAATTGGCGCTTTGCGCGATTCGGTCGCTGCCTTTCGCGACACCTTGCAAGAACGCGAGCGTTTGGCCGAACAAAGCCGTTTCGCCGCCGAGTGGGAACGCGCGACATCGCTGGAGCGGATGGAGCGTGAGCGGCTGGAAATTGAAAAGGCAGAACAACGGCTTGCCGCCGAAAAGCAACAAGAAGAAGCCCGCCGCACCCGTGAACACGTTATTGCCGCAGAAATTGCATCGGTGGTGGCTGCCTGCGCTGAAGGCGACTTTTCAAAGCGCTTGCGCACTGATGACAAAGAGGGGGTATTTGCCGAACTTTGCTACGGCATGAATCGCATCGGCGATGCGGCAAGTGAGGGCATGGAACTGGTGAATGATGCGCTGTCGGCGATCTTTGCGGGCAATCTGGCGCATCGCATGCCCGATACCCTGAAGGGTGTGTTTCATCAGATCGCGGTTGCTATGAACGCCACCTCTGACCGGCTTGGCAGCATGTTGGCCAGTATTTCGGCGTCGTCGGCAGCGGTTAACGCCTCGACCAACGAAATCGCCAGCGCAACCGAAGACCTTGCGCGCCGCACCGAACGCAACGCCGCGACGCTTGAAGAAACCGCCGCAGCTTTGGGACAAATGTCGGATTCGGTCAGGGCTGCGGCACAGTCGGCGCTTTCTGCAAAGGTCTCTGTCGACCAAATTGCGCAGAAGGCGACCGTCAGCCAAACCGTCGTCGGAAATGCCATTATTGCCATGAACGATATTCGCGACTCGTCCGAAGGCATCGAACGTATTTTGCACACGATCGAAGAAATCGCGTTTCAGACCAATCTGTTGGCCTTGAACGCCGGGGTCGAAGCGGCCCGCGCGGGCGAGTCTGGGCGCGGGTTCGCCGTGGTTGCGTCTGAAGTGCGCGCGCTTGCCCAACGATCCTCCAACGCCTCTCGCGAAATCAGCAGCTTGATTGATCTGTCGCGCACCAAAGTCGTGGCCGGGGTCGACCTTGTGAACGAATCCAGCCAGGTTTTGCGTGAAATCATCGCAGGGGTGACTGACGCGGCTGCCAAGATCAACGAAATTTCGCAAGCCTCGCACAGCACGGCCTCTGGCATTGTCGAGATTTCGGCGGCGGCGTCCGAGTTGGACAAGAGCACCCAGATGAATGCTGCGATGTTCGAAGAAACCAGTGTTGCGGTGCGGTCTTTGGAAAATGAGACCCGCCATCTTGATGCAGCGGTATCGGCCTTTTCGGTTCGCAACAGCGATGCAACTGAACGCGATCTGCATCGTGCCGCGTAAGTCTGCGCGCTAGTCCAAGGTGCGGCGGAACCGGCTAAGTGCAAGCGCCGCAAAAGCGATGACAAAAATCCCAAGTGCAGCCATTGGCTGCGCTACGGCGGCAAAATCTGCACCTTTCAAGACCACCGCCCGGATCATGCGCAAGAAATGCGTCAGAGGCAGCAATTCACCAAGATTTTGCGCCCATATCGGCATGCCGCGATAGGGGAACATGAAGCCTGAAAGCAAAAGCGACGGTAGAAAGTAAAAGAAGGTAAGCTGCATCGCCTGCATTTGCGTTTTGGCAACTGTTGAAATCAGATAACCAAGGATCACCAGCGCCAGTACGAACAAAAACACGCCGCCCAAAAGCAGCGTCAAGCTGCCCAGAAACGGCACCCCAAACACCAACCGCGCGACCACCAGCACAAAGGCAACCTGCACCGCCCCCAGCACGAAATAGGGCAGCACCTTTCCCAGCATGATTTCGGCGGGCGACACTGGCATCGACAGCAGGTTTTCCATGGTGCCGCGTTCGATTTCCCGCGTCAGCGCGATAGAGGTCATCATCACCATCGTCATCTGCAAAATAACCCCCAGCAAACCGGGCACGATGTTGTATTGCGTGATGCCTTCCGGGTTATAGCGGCGATGCACCACCACATTCAGATGGCTGCGCGCGGCGTCTTCGGCGGCACTTTCGCCCCCGGTTTCGCGCAGCAGCGCATCGGCAGCCACGGTGCCCAAGGTCGAAATCGCCCCTGATGCAACTGAAGGGTCGGTCGCATCGGCTTCAATCAGGATTTGCGGCGCTTCGCCACGTTCGACCCGGCGGCCAAAATCCGTGGGCACGGTGACGATAAAACTGATATCGCCGCGTTCCAGAAGAAATTCGGCCTGCGAGGCTGACGCATCTGGATAGGTGAACCGATAATAGCCGGTCAATTCCAGCGCAGACACCATCGCGCGGGTGAAACGGTCTTGCGTGGGCGCAACCAGTGCGGCCGGTAAGCCTTTGGGATCGCTGTTGATTGCAAAGCCGAACAGCATCAACTGCATGAGCGGCACGCCCAGCATCATCGCAAAGGTGATACGGTCGCGCCGCATCTGGATCGCCTCTTTGACAATCAAGGTCCAAACCCGCGCAACGGAAAACTGCCACCTCATGCCGCAGTGTCCTGTGCTTGGCCCATTAACTGAATGAACACATCTTCAAGGCTGGTTTCCGCCGCATGCAGACTGCACCCCGTCAGTTTAGCCGCCGCTGCCGCCGATTCTTCCAACTCTGCGGCATCGCGGCCAATCACATGCAGTGTCGCCCCATAAGGGGCAACTTGGTCAACGCCCTTGGCGCCGCGCAAAGCGCGCGCGGCAGCGATTACATTTGCCCCCTCCAGCACAAAGGTGGTTAGCCCGGCCCCCTTTACCACCTCTGGCACGGTGCCTCGCGCAATCAGCTTGCCATAGGCAATATAGTTAATCCTGTGACAGCGTTCGGCTTCGTCCATGTAATGCGTCGATACCAACACCGTCAGCCCATCGGCCGCCAAGCGGTGAATTTCGTCCCAGAATTCCCGCCGCGCTTTGGGGTCAACGCCTGCCGTGGGTTCGTCCAGCATCAGCAAACGGGGGCGATGCATGATGCAGGCGGCCAGGGCCAGCCGTTGCTTCCAGCCGCCCGACAATGCCCCGGCAAGTTGCGCGCGCCGTGATGTCAGCCCAAGATCCGCAAGTGTCGCCGCAACGGCATCGCGGGCATTTGAAAGCCGGTAAAGCCCTGCCACAAAACGCAAATTCTCTTCAATCGTCAGGTCTTCGTAAAACGAAAACCGCTGCGTCATATAGCCCACTTCGCGCTTGATCGCCGCAGTGTCGCGGCGGATGTCGTAGTCAAGCACCCGGCCTGTGCCGCCGTCAGGGGTCAGCAGCCCGCACATCATTCGGATCGTGGTGGTTTTCCCCGACCCATTCGGCCCCAAAAATCCGGCGATTTCGCCGGTTTCCACCGACAAGGTCAGATTGTCGACGACTGTTTTATCGCCGAACCGCTTCGACAAGCCTTGTACATCAATTGCGGTCATGGCGCGTCATCCGGCAGGCTGACATCAACAATCTGTCCCGGTTTCAGGTTAACGCCTTCGGGGCGCGCTTCGATCAGGTACACCAGTTTTTGCCGATTTTCCAAAGAATAGATCACCGGTGGCGTGAACTCTGGCGCATCCGACACATAGGTGACCACCGCAGAAATGCCCGCAGCGCAGGCGTCGCATTGCACCGCAAGGCGGCTGCCGGGATGAATTTGCGCGATTTTAGCCTCTGGCACATAGAGCCGCAGTTTGACCGCACCGTCGGGCAGCAAGGACAAGATCGGCGCGGCGGGGCCGGCGACTTCACCGGGGTTGCGAATAACATCGGCAATCACGCCTGCCGCCGGGGCCGTCAGGCTGCGCTTTGCCAGCACCCAAGCCGCGTGGTCGCGGTCGCCTTGCGCGCCTGTAACGGCACTTTCTGCCGCGCGAATTTCATGGGCGCGGGCGGGCAGGCGGGCTACAGACAGGTTTGCCTGCAACTCCAATGCTTTGGCGCGGGCAATCTTGGCGGCGGTCGTTGCGGCGTCACGCTGGGCTTCGGTTGAAACACCGCGTTCGGTCAAATTGGCTTGGCGCTGTTCTTCGCGCGTTGCTTCTTCGGCTTGCGCCGCTGCAGAGGCCAAAGATGCTTCGATCACAGCGATTTCTTCGGGGCGGCGGCCTTCGCGCAGGTTGGCAAGCTGACTTTCGGCGCGCGCCAAGGCGGCATCGGCCTGCACCAGACCAATTTCGGCGTCTTGGCGTTCCAGCTCGACCAAAAGCTGCCCAACCGCAACCCTATCGCCGCGCTTGACCGCCAGCGTTTGGATCTGCGCCGTCGTCACCGCCGCGATTTGCACATATTCGCCTTCGACATAGCCGGTCGCAAACGGCGGCAGCGGCGCGCAGGCGGTGAACAGCGCGGAAATCAGCGGTATCGCGCAGACGAACATGGTTAGGGCCTTTCTGCTGCAACGAGCAAAGCGTCAAGATTGCTTTGGATCTGGATCGAAATGGCGTCGATTTCGGCCGCGCCAATGTGCGCCCAGCCCATGCGCCGCGCCACCAAAGGCCCGGCCATGCGGAAATAGAAAATCTGGCCAATGGTGGAAAACACCGAAAGCTTTACCGCGTCGCTTTCGGGGGCTTGGCCGGTGATGCTGGCCCACAAAGCACAGAAGCGACGATGCGTTGGCTCCATCAACTCGGTGTAAATGGCTGTCAGTCCGGGTCCGTTTTCACCCAATTCGCGGATCAAGAACGGCACCATATCGCCCGCTGCAGGGCTGCCCAGCATAAACTCGGCCATCCGCCGAACTGCCGCATGCAACTGGCTGTGCGCGGCGTCTGCGCTAAGTATGTGGGCAGGCGGGGTCGCCATGGCACTGCGGATTTGCCGGCTGAATTCATCGGCGCAGGCCTGTCGCAAGCCGTCCTTGCCGCCGAAATGGTAAGAAATTGACGCCACATTCGTGCCAGCCAGCGTTGCAATTGCACGGGTTGAGGTTGCGGCAAAGCCCTGTTGGCCAAACAACCGCATCGCCGCCGCGATCAAGGCGGCACGGGTGCCTTCCGGCGCGGTAAGGGGCACGGTGGTTGACATGAGATCACTTTAATCAATCGTTTGATTGAAGTCGAGTCCTGCCGCAATGCTTAACAAAGCCTGAACGCTTCCAGCTAACCTGTTGATTTATAGATGCGGAAAAAGCGTCGCACTGTGCGACACTGGCCTACAAGGTGATGATCGGTCCGCCTGCGGCTTCGGCGTCGGCCCGATCATGGCTGACCAAAAGAACCGGAATGCCCAATTCTGTCGCGTGCGAAAACACAAAGCTGCGGATTTCGAAGCGCAACGCCGCGTCCAGCCGCGAAAACGGTTCATCCAGCAAAAGCGCGCGCGGTGCAGCCAGCAGGGTGCGCATCAAGGCCGCCCGCGCGCGCTGCCCCCCCGAAAGCGTCGCCGGATCACGGTCATAAAACCCGGCCAGCCCGGCAGTGTTCAGCGCTCCATCAACCGCCGCCCGCCGCGCCGTCCGACCTTTCACGGCGGCTGGCAGGCCAAAGGCAAGATTGTCGCCGACCGACAGGTGCGGAAACATCACGGCATCTTGAAACAGCACCCCTATTCCACGCTTCTCTGCGGGCAGATCTGTAATATCGCGCCCATTCAGCAGCACCTTGCCCGTCACCCGAAACCCATG
>JAHEDL010000002.1 GCA_024641255.1 Pseudorhodobacter sp. | reverse complement strand
GCGGGCGCGGCGGCCCTTGGATTGGACCGCTGCGATCAAGGCGTTGGCCGCATCTGACTGGCCCAGATGGGTGAAGCCCACGTCATAGCCCGCCCCTGCCAGACCGATGACAAGGCTGGTGCCAATGGCAGAAGGTCCGGCGGTGACAAGGGCAAGGCGGGCCATGGTTGATCCTTCAAGCTGCGGTTAGGTCGGGCGTTTCGGCCCGACCCTAGCGTGGGATCTTAGTGACCCCAAGTGCGATCCAGCAGCGCCAGCCAGTTTTCGTGGCACAGCTTGCGCATCAGCGCCGGGCCATAGCCATGGTCGACCATCGCCTGTTGCAGCGCGGGCAGGCCAGTCACATCGCCAATGCCTTTTGGCAGGGTGGCCCCGTCGAAATCCGAACCTAGGCCAAGGTGATCTTCGCCAAGATGGGTCAACAGATGGTCAAGATGGCGCAGCACGTCGTCCCAGCCCATGTCGGCGCTTTGCTTGCCATCGCGGCGCAGGAACGAGGTGGCGAAGTTCAGCCCGACCATCCCTTTGCTGTCGCGGATCACCGCAAGCTGCCGGTCGGTCAGGTTGCGCGACGACGGCGTGATGGCGTGGGCGTTGGAATGGGTGGCAACCAAGGGGGCATCGGACAGGCGCGCGATGTCATCAAAGCCCTTTTCGTTAATATGCGACAGATCCAGCATGATCTTGAGCTCGTTACAGGCGCGCACCAGCCGTTTGCCGGCATCGGTCAGCCCGTCGCCGGTGTCTGGCCCTGAGGGGTAGGCAAAGGGCACGCCGTGGCCAAAGATGGTTGGGCGCGACCACACCGGACCAAGCGAGCGCAGGCCCATGGCGTGGAAGGCGTAAAGGTTATCAAGATCGGCGTCGATCGCCTCGGCACCTTCCATATGCATGATGCCCGCGACGATGCCTTGCGACATGCAGGCGCGAATATCGGCCACGGTGGTGCAGATCTTGAACTGGCCGTTTGAAGCGCGCTGCATCCACAGCATTTGCCGCGCCATCGACATCGCAACCGGCAGAGCCTCGGCCTCGGTGATCAGGTTGCCCAAGGGCAGCGCGAAGGGCGGATTTTCCATCTGCGCCATATAGTCGGGGGCGTCATGCGACACTGGCGACGGAATGTAGATGGCGAAAAATCCGGCAGCAAAGCCGCCTTTTTTCATGCGGGGCAGGTCAAGATGGCCTTTGCCTTCGCCGGTGAGCCAGATTTTCTCGCGGTTTTCCGGGTGGGTGTGCAGGCGCAAAAGCAGGTCGTTGTGGCCGTCAAAGGTGGGAAACATGGGAGCCTCGGGCTTGGGGCGGAGCGGGGGTTTCACACCCCCGCACCCCCGTGGGATATTTGAGCCAATGTGAATAGGAAAAATGCCACGGCCTAGCCTTCAAGCATACGGTCGGCCGAAGCGGCGAACAAACTGCGGGCATAGTCGGTTTTCATTTCGGCATGCGCCAGCGCGTCGCGGCTGAGTTCTTCGACGGCGCGGCCGTGCTGCATGACAAGGATGCGGTCGCACATATGGTCGATGACGGCGAGATCGTGGCTGACCATCAGGAAGGTCAGGCCGCGTTCGGCGCGCAGGCGCGACAACAGGTTGAGCGTTTCGGCCTGCACCGAGGCATCCAGCGCCGAGGTGGGTTCATCGAGCAGCAGGATTTCGGGTTCGAGCATCAGCGCGCGGGCGATGGCGACGCGCTGGCGTTGGCCACCGGACAATTGGTGCGGGTAGCGAAAGCGGAAGTTGGTGGGCAGACCAACATCGGTCAGCGCCTTGGTGATGCGCTGATCGGTGCCGGGCAGGCCGTGGATAGCAAGCGGTTCTGACAGCGTGCGGTCGATGGTGTGGCGCGGGTGCAGGCTGGCGTAGGGGTCTTGGAACACCATCTGCACCTGCCGCGAGAACGCCTTGCCGCGCGGGGTGGCGATGGCTTTGCCATTGATGCGGATGCTGCCACCCGAGATGGGGGCCAGGCCGCAGATTGCACGCAGGATGGTGGATTTGCCCGACCCGGATTCGCCAACAAGGCCAAAGGATTCTTGTGCGTTGACGTTCAGCGACACGTTTTGCACCGCACGGACCTGACGGCCCTGCGCGGTGAAGGTGACAGAGAGATTGTCGATTTCAATCAAAGCCATGTCAGTTCGCCCATGCTGCGTTGCGGTCAAGGCTGGGCAGCGGATCGCGGCTGCCGCCGATGCGCGGCAGGCAGTTCAGCAGGCCTTGGGTATAGGGGTGTTTGGCGTGCAGAAGGTCTTTTGCCGCCAGTTCTTCGACAACGCGCCCCTTATACATCACCAGCACACGGTCGCAGAAGCGGGCGACAAGGCGCAGGTCGTGGCTGATGAAGATCAGGCCCATGCCACGGGTTTTGACCAGATTATCAAGGATCGACAGCACTTCGGCCTGCACGGTGACATCAAGTGCCGAGGTGGGTTCGTCGGCGATCAGAAGATCGGGGTTGGGGATCAGCATCATCGCGATCATCACCCGCTGCCCCATGCCCCCCGAAAGTTCGTGCGGATAGGCTTCGAGCACGCGTTCGGGGTCGCGGATCTGCACCGCTTCGAGCGCGGCGATGGCCTTGCTGCGGGCTTCGGCCTTGGAAACACGGTCGCGTTGGCGCAAGCCTTCCATCAACTGAGCGCCGACTTTCATCACCGGGTTCAGCGAATATTTCGGGTCTTGCATCACCATGGCGATGCGTGGCCCGCGCAGGGCGCGCATCTGTTTTTCCGAGGCGCGCATCAGGTCGATGCCGTCAAACTCCATCTGGTCAGCAGTGATCTTGCCCGGCGGGCGGATCAAGCGCAGCACGGAACGCCCGGTCATGGTTTTGCCAGAGCCGGATTCGCCCACGATGCCAAGGCGTTCGCGGCCCAGCGAAAACGACACGCCGCGCACGGCTTCGACGAGACCGGCTTCGGTGTCGAAGGTGACGCGCAGATTTTTCACCGATAGCAGGGTCATTTGCTGGTGCTCCGCGGATCAAGGACATCGCGCAGACCGTCGCCCAACAGGTTGAACCCCAAGGACACGATAAAGATGGCAAGGCCCGGCATGGTGGCGACCCACCATTGTTCGAACAGGAATTTGCGGCCCGCCGAGATCATCAGACCCCATTCGGGCAGCGGCGGTTGCACGCCAAGGCCCAGAAAGCCAAGGCCGGCTGCGGTCAGGATCACCCCGGCCATATCCAGCGTGACGCGGATGATCACCGAGGGCAGGCACATCGGCATGACATGCCCCCAGATCACCCGTGCTGCCCCAGCGCCCTGCAGTTTGACCGCCGCGATGTAGTCAGAGTTGCGCACCGTCAGGGTTTCGGCCCGCGCCACCCGGGCGTAGGGCGGCCATGAGGTAAGGGCGATGGCAAGCACGGCATTTTCCATGCCGGGGCCAAGCACCGCGACCAGCGCCAGCGCAAGGATCAGCTTGGGGAAGGCCAGAAAGATGTCGGTGATGCGCATCAGGATTTCATCGGTCCAGCCGCCGAAATAGCCTGCGATGGTGCCGATGATCAGGCCGACGACCGGGGCGGTCAGGATGACCAGCAGCACGATGTAAAGGGTGATACGGCTGCCAAAGATGATGCGGCTAAGGATATCGCGGCCAAAATCATCGGTGCCCAGCCAGTTTCCGGCGGTGCCGGGGGGCAGCAGGCGGCGCGACAGCTCTTGCGCGATTGGGTCATGCGGCGCCAGCAGCGGCGCGAACACCGCCATCAGCACCAGCGCCAGCGAGATCGTCAGACCGATCATCGCCAGCGGATTGCGGCGCAGGCGCAGCCACGACAGATAGCTTTGCCCCAGTTTGGATTGCAGGCGCGAGGCGGGGTTCGGGTCGCGCAGCCAGGTGATCAGCGTGCTCATGTGCGGGCCCTTGGATCGACAAGGCGATAAAGCAGGTCAGACAGCATGTTCAGCCCGATATAGGCCACGCCCACCACCACGGTGCCGCCCAGAACGGCGGGCATATCGGCAACTTGCAGCGCATCGGTGATATAGCTGCCCAAGCCCGGCCAAGCGAAAATGGTTTCTGTCAACACCGCCCCTTCCAAGAGATAAGCGTAAGACAGCGCAATCACGGTGATCAGCGGCACCATGACGTTTTTCAGCGCATGCACCCAGACGACGCGGCGTTCCGGCATGCCCTTGACGCGGGCGGTGGTGATATATTCCTGCCCCAGTTCGTTCATCATGAAGCTACGGGTCATCCGACTGATATAGGCCATCGAGATATAGGCCAGAATTCCGGCGGGCAGGATGATGTGGGAAAACGCGTTGGCAAACATATCCCAGCGGCCATTCAGCGCGGTGTCCAGCATGATCATGCCGGTATATTGCGTCACTTCAAAGTCATAGGACATCTGATAGACGGCATCCAGCCGCCCCGGCCCGCCGACCCAGCCCAAAGTCCCATAAAACAGCAACAGCCCGATCAGCCCCAGCCAGAACACCGGCATCGAATAGCCCATCAGCCCGATCAAGCGCACCGCCTGATCATAAGGCGACCCCGGCCTTGTGGCGGCAATCACTCCGGCAGGCAGGCCGATCAACACACCAAGCAAGGTGGCCAGCGTGGCAAGTTCCAGCGTGGCGGGGAAGCGTTGGCCGACCTCTTGCAACACCGGTTCGCGGGTGCGGATCGAGGTGCCAAGATCGCCGCGCAACGTGTCGCCAAGATAGATACCGAACTGCTTCCACATCGGTTCGTTCAGACCCAGCGCCTCGCGCGCATCGTCAATCTGGGCCTGACTGGCGCGGTTGCCAAGGATCGAGGTGACCGGATCAATTGGCACCACGCGGCTGATGACAAAGGTCACGGCCAGCAGGCCGATGAAGGTGATGCAAAGCGAAAACGCCGTCGCGCCAAGCTGACGCAACAGACGTGCAAGCCGTGACGGCTCGGCGGGGAGGGATGCGGGTTCCATGCGGGAAAACTGGCCCCGAATTGCTTCGGGGCCAGCACTGCTTACTTCGTGGCCAGCCAGTAAGCCGCCGCATCCACGGCGCCACCGGTGTAGAAGCCCTTGACGTTGGCGCGCACGCCGGTCTGGCGGGCCTGCTGGAACATCACGATGAAGGGCGAGGTCTGGCGATGCTTCTGCTGCAGCGCTGCATACATCTCGACCCGCTTTGCCGGATCTTGTTCCAGCACGGCGGCTTTCGATTCCGCAGTCATTTCGCCCGGATCATAGGCGTTGCGCCATGCCAGATAGCCGGTGTTGCCCGCCTCGTCCGAGTTGTCGGGGTTTTCGGCGAAGGTCGACGAGTTGGTGTTCGGATCGGGATAATCCGGGCCCCAGGTTTGCAGTGTCGCGTCATGCAGACGGGCGCGGTATTCTTTCAGCTGTTCCGCGCCTTCGCCGGTTTTCAGTTCAACCGTGATACCGGCCTGACCAAAGGTGTTCTGGATCGATTGCGCCACATCCATCCGGTCGGCAGAGTTGCGGACCGACAGCGTGACTTTCGGATCGGTGATGCCCGATTCCGCCAGCAGCGCCTTGGCTTTTTCGATGTCCAGCGAATAGGGCAGATCATCCAGCGCGCCCAGATAGCCCTGCGGCAAGAACGCCTGATGCGGAATGACCGCGCCTTTCATGATGGTGTCGGCCATGCCCTGGTAATCGATCGCCCAGCGCATCGCGTCCAAGAACTTGGCGTTCTTGTAGTTTTCGTTCTTCTGGTTGAACGACAGGTAATACACCTGCCCGCCCACGTCGCTTTGAATAGCAACATCGGCATTGCCTTCCAGACCGGCAACATCGGTCGGGGTCATCGACCGCGCGATATCAACGTCGCCTTTTTCAAGCTGCAAGCGTTCGGTCGCGGCTTCGGGAACGTGCTGCATGAAGATCTTGGCGATCTTGGCATCGCCGCGCCAATAGCCCGGACGCGCCTCTAGCACATAGCCTTCGTTGGCTTTGAAGGATTTCAGAATATAGGCGCCGGTGCCGGCCGAATTGGTCTTCAGCCATTCATTGCCCATATCGCTGACGCCATCGGTCACGACCTCGTGGGTTTTGACGGTTTCGGCATCCACAATCGACGCCACGCCAGCGGTCAGGCAGTTATACAGGAAGGTCGGCGCATAGGGCTTGTCGACCTTGATGGTCAGCGTGTCGCCCGCCCCCGAAATCATGCTGTCGACGGTTTCAGCGGTCCACCCGAACTGGTTCAGAATGAAGGCCGGGGTCTTGTTCAGCTTGACCGCGCGCTGCAGCGAATAGGCAGCGTCTTCGGCCCGCACGGGGTTGCCCGACGAAAAGGTGATGCCGGCTTTCATCTTGAACGTATAGGTCATGCCGTCTTCGGCAACGGTCCAGCTTTCGGCCAGACCGGGTTCAAGCTGCAGGGTTTCGGGGTTGATTTCGACCAGACCGTCATAGGTGTTGTTGACCAGATCCAGACCCGAGAATTCATACGCCTCATGCGGGTCAAGCGACACGATGTCGTCGATGGCGCTGGCGATCACCAGCGTATCTGCCGGGGTTTCCGCGAAAAGCGCCGCCGGGGCGGTGCCCAGCATAAGCGCGGCGATGGCAACAGCGCCAACACGGCGCAGCATCGGTTGATGAATCATTCATAAACTCCCTGTTTTATCATTAACTTGGCGGCTGCCAGCCGGTTGAGTCCCGGCTTAAATCTTGACCGATTGGGCAACTTCTGGCCTTGCTTGTCAACAGGCTGACACGGGTCGAAACCGACACGCACAGCAGAATGGCGCAAGGATGGGCAAATTGTCTGACTTTTTGATATTTGACGGGCACAATGATCTGTTGTCCTGCCTTCGGCGGGAAAATTCTGCTGATGGTGCGACATTTTTTACCGGCCGCGATGGCGCGATCGATCTTGCGAAATGCCGCGCCGGCGGCTTTGGCGGTGGATTTTTCGCGGTCTGGCCGCGCAACGATCCTGCCCAAAGCCCCGATCCGATGGCAATGTACCGCGCCTTTCCGGCGATTGATTCGGCAGGCGCGATGGCCGACACCCTTGGGCAGATCGCGGTATTGCAGCGCATGGTCGCCACCCGCCCCGATGCGATCCGGCTGTGCCGCAGTGCGGCCGACATCACCGCCGCCCGCGCGGATGCGGCGATTGCGGCGCTGTTGCATATCGAAGGCTGCGAAGGCATTGATGCCGACCTGAACGCGCTGCAGGTCTATCATGCCGCCGGGTTACGCTCGCTTGGTCCGGTGTGGAGCAGGCCGAACATCTTTGGCCATGGCGTGCCCTTCAACTTCCCCGCCTCGCCCGATACCGGGCCGGGGCTGACGGCGGCGGGGCTGCGGCTGGTGGCTGACTGTGATCGGCTGGGGGTGCTGATCGACCTGAGCCACCTGAACGAAGCGGGGTTTTGGGATGTGGCGAAAACCTCGACCAAACCCTTGGTCGCCACCCATTCCGGCGCCCATGCCGTTACTGCATCTACCCGCAACCTGACCGACCGCCAACTTGCCGCCATGGCCGAACGCGGCGGTCTGGTCGGGCTGAACTTCGGCTGTCAGTTCCTGCGGCTGGATGGGGTGAAAAATCCCGCCACCGGACCAGACGACATGCTGCGCCACCTTGATCATCTGCTGGCGGCACTGGGCGAAACCGGCGTGGCGCTGGGGTCGGATTTCGACGGTGCCATGATGCCTGCCTTCCTCAAAGATGCAGCCGGGCTGCCAAAGCTGACCGCCGCCCTGCGCCAACACTATGGTGATGACCTGACCCGCAAGATCTGCTGGTCAAACTGGCTTGATGTGCTGGCCCGCGTCATCGGCTAGCCCTTCATCTTGGCAAAAATATCCCGGGGGAAGGTGCATTGGCGGCGCCAATGTGCCGTGGGGGCAGCGCCCCCACCCTGCCCTTAACCTGCGGCAAAGCCATCGGTTGCGCGCACCATCGCATCGGCGATGCCGGGTTCGGTGCCGGTGTGACCCGCGTCTTCGATGATCTGCAGCCGCGCCTCGCGCCAGACCTTGTGCAGATCCCAGGCGTTTTGCATCGGCGTGCAAACGTCATAGCGGCCATGGATGATCACCGCCGGAATTGCCGCCAGATCGCGGGCATTGGCCAAGATCCAGTCGTCGCGGCCAAAGAAACCGCCGTGGCTGAAATAATGACATTCAATCGCCGCCATCGCCGCCGCGAAATGGGCTGCGGCAAAGTCATCGGCGCGGGCGGGATTGGGCAGCAGCGACAGGGTGGTGCCTTCCCACCGGCTCCACGCTGCGGCGCAAGCCGATTTTGCCGCATTATTCGGGCCAGCCAAGCGTTTGTAATAGGCTTTCACCAGATCACCGCGTTCGGCGGGCGGAATAGGGGCCAGATAATCTTGCCACGCATCGGGAAACAGCATCGACGCGCCGGATTGATAGAACCAGTCAATCTCGAACTTGCGCAGCATAAAGATACCGCGCAGCACCAATTCGCTGACCTGCGCCGGATGGGTGATGGCATAGGTCAGCGCCAAGGTAGACCCCCAGCTGCCGCCCACCACCTGCCAGCGATCAACGCCCAGATGCGCCCGCAGCTTTTCGATGTCGGCCACCAGATCCCAGGTGGTGTTTTCTTGCAGGCTGGCATGCGGCGTAGATTGGCCGCAGCCGCGCTGATCAAACAAGATGATGCGATAGCGCGCCGGGTCATGGCCTTGGCGCAGGAAGGGCGAAATGCCGCCGCCCGGACCACCATGCAGCACCAAAGCAGGCTTGCCGTTCGGGTTACCACATTCTTCGAAATATATCTCGTGCAGGTCCGAGACGCGCAGCCGCCCAGTGCGATAGGGCGTGATTGCGGGATAAAGCGGGCGGCGCGGCAAAGTGTTATGCGACACGGGTAATCTCCTTTGTCATATCCCAAATCAGCCGACCCATCGCCGGAAAGGCCTGCGGATGGGTCTGCGCAAGGTCGATGCCTGCGGTCATCAGCACCACGATCAGCGGCTTACGGCCCGGTGCCGCCAGCCGCAGCATATCATGTTTATACCAACTGGTCTTGGCATCGCCCGTCCACAGGTTATGCCCCGCCTTTGACCAGATGGCGGTATTGGCGGGCAGATCGCCACCCAGAAACTCTGCCAGTTGATAGTTGGGGTTCGGCGCATCGCCCCCTGCCGGATCACGCTGCAAAATCGCCTGCGCCCGCGCTATCAGCGGCGGCGACAGCGGCAGATCCCCGTCAAACAGTTCCCACAGCAGCCGCGCCGCAGCCAGCGGTGTCAGCACGTTCAGATGCGCGCCATCGGCACCGGCAAACTGTGCCTCGCGGCCATAGCGGGTGTCGTCCATCAGCTTTTGATTGATGTTGCAACCCTGCCATTCCGGCCAGCCCAGCGCCCAGAAAAACCGGTTCAGCCTTTCGCGCTTTGACGCCCAATCCAGATATTCCGCCCCGTGCAGCAGGGTATCGCCAGTGGTTCCGGTGATCAGGTCGATCACATAGTTGGTGGCAGTGTTCGACGACCAGCGGATCATGTCGCGCAGCGCCCGGTCCATCTCGCCGTGCGGCTCGACCCTGCCTGTTTCCAGCGCCGCAAGGCCGTGGATCAGGTGGAAGGATTTCACCAACGAACACGGGTAACAGCGCCAGTCGCCACGATGGGCAAAGCCTTGCGGCCCCTGCGCATCGTGTGTCAGCAAGACAAGACCGAAACGATCACTTTGCAGCCCCACCCCGGCAAAGCGCGTGGTCAGTGCCGAGGTAATGTCAGCCCCAAGGGCAAGCCAGTCTGGCGTTTGGGTGAAGAACATCGCGGCCTCCGGTTTCGCGGCAAACCTAGGGCTGCGCGCGGGCAAGGGGAAGGCCCTTGCGGGGATGGTCGCGCCGGATGGGGGCTTTTGGGTGGGGAAACTTCGTGCCAGACTGCGCGCGACCAAGGGGGGCTGCATGTCTAAGATCATCATTTCCTGTGCCATCACCGGATCGATTCATACGCCGTCGATGTCGCCCTATCTGCCGATCACCGGGGCCGAAATTGCTGCAAGCGCGATTGGCGCGGCCAAGGCAGGGGCGGCCATTTTGCACCTGCACGCCCGCAATCCGGCCACCGGACAACCTTCGG
>JAHEDL010000271.1:4890-10116 GCA_024641255.1 Pseudorhodobacter sp. | reverse complement strand
GCGGGCGGCTTTACCACCGGCGGCATCAACTTTGACGCCAAAGTGCGGCGGCAGTCGTTGGACCCGGAAGACCTGATTCTGGCGCATGTGGGCGGCATGGATACCTGCGCGCGGGCGCTGAAGGCCGCCGCCTATCTGTTTGAAGACGATACGTTGGAAGCCGCGCGGCGCAACCGCTATGCCGGTTGGCAGACCGAAGGCGCCAAGGCGATGCTGACCCAGCCGCTAGAGGTGATTGCCGACGCGGTGGTGAAGAACAACATCAACCCGCAGCCGAAGTCGGGCCGTCAGGAACGGCTGGAAAACCTGTGGAACCACTACATCTAAGCGCCTGAAAGCGCGAAATCTGCGGCGGCCATCGGGGAAACCCGGTGGCCGTTTGCATTTCACCGGTTGGACGCGGGAAAGCTGATGCTTCTTATCCCATTGGTTTTGAATGAATTTTATCGCCATTGGGCAGGGTAGTAGAATATTCAACCCCCGGTCACGTTAATTTAATGAACGATTTCGTTCAGTTTTCCTATTTACTAACCGATGTCGTTCATTATATCTCTGTTACATCGAAACGACGAACGGAGACGGAGCATATGACGTGAAAGACAACATCGCTCCTTGAACGACCCCGGCCAGATGGCCAGCCAAACAAAGGCCCGACGCCTTCGGCGCACAGCCCGCGCAGCCTTTACGACCAATGAAAACCAATCGCCTGACCGCCGATCCCAAGGGGGACGGACCGGGAAAGGCATGCCAAACACAACATGAAAGACGAAAAAATGTTCAAATCTATCGCAACTTCCGCCCTGATCGCCCTGAGCCTTGCTGGTGCCGCAAACGCCGCCCAGCCGTCGCAGGACGTGCAACTTGCCGCATCGGCTGGCGTGGCCGCTGGCCAGTATAGCGCCGCTGAACTGCAGGCGATCATCGACGCCCGCCAAGATAACGACACCGGCCTGCTGAACTTCTACCTGTCAGGTGCCAACCGCGCCGCAGCTTCGGTGCAGGGCGATACTTCGGGCCAATTGGCCAAACAGGCTGGTGTGCAACCGGGGGCCTATTCGGCAAGCGAGTTGCAGCTGATCATCTCGGCCCGGCAAGAAAATGACCGTGACCGCGTGGCCTATGTGCTGTCGGGCGCCAACCGCGCCACCCCGGCGGCTGCCGATGTTGTGACCCCCGGCGAAGCCCAGTTGGCAGGCGCCTTGGGTCTTGACCCGGCACAATACACGCTGGCGCAGCTGACCGCGCTGACCGCAGCTGCCAACGACTGATCCTGGTCGGTCCGACAGTCAGCGCCGGTCCCTTCGGGGGCCGGCGCTTGCGTATATGGAGGACGAGATGACTTGCCCGAACGACCCCAAGCCCCTACCCTGCCCGCAGCTTGTTGCAACACCGCTGATCGGAACGGAATTGATGGCACTGCGTTCGCCTGGCCGACCCAAAGACATGGAAAAGCGCGAGGCGATCCTTGACGCCGCGATGCGGCTGTTTGCCGAACGTGGCATCGAAGGCGTGCCGATTGAATCCGTCGCTTCGGCGGCGGGCGTTTCAAAAGTGACGATCTATGCGAATTTCAAAGATAAATCGGCGATTCTAGAAGCCATCGTGCTGCGCGAAACCAATCGGCTGGCGGATCGCATTGCCGAAATTTCGCAAAGCGGCGGATCGCTGGCGGATCGGTTGAAACGTGTTGGCGGCGCGCTGGTGACGATGCTGACAGAACCCTGTCATCTGGCGCTGGACCGCTGCCTTGGGCTGGAAGCCCAGCGCAACCCGGAGCTGGCGCGGCGATTCTTCGAAGCCGGGCCGGGCCACCTGCGCGACATTCTGGCAGGCATGCTGATGGAAGCCTCGGCTGCAGGGGAAATGAACCTGACCTGCGCCCGCACGGCATCCGAAGATCTGCTGGGGCTGTGGCTGGGCTTTTCGGCCATCGAACGGCGCTTCTTGTGCACCGCATCACAGCACGACGTGCTGTCCGCCCGCGTTGACCGCGGCGTCGATCTGTTCATCCGCGCGAACGCAGCGTAACCAAAACGTAAATGCCATTCAGCCGCGTGTTGGTGGCATTTTCAATCTGAGATGGAAGTGGTGGACCCGGAGCGATTCGAACGCCCGACCCTCAGATTCGTAGTCTGATGCTCTATCCAGCTGAGCTACGGGTCCACTGTGAGGCAGCGTTTAGCCCTCCACGCCGGGCATTGCAAGGGCAATTCTAAATATTCTTCGCAACTTGTTATTTAATCTATTCCGACGCTTGCGCTGCACAAGTTTCCTGCACCGCAAAGGACTTGGGCTAGATTTGCTTCGGCAGATGAATCAGGAACTCTGTGCCATCGCGGTCGGTGCGCGCCAGTTCCAGACGCCCGCCATGGCCACGAATCAACTCTGCTGCAATCGCCAGACCAAGCCCGGTGCCGCCTTTGCGCGCGCCGCCCTGAAAGGCTTCGAACAGATGTTCGCGGGCTTTTTCGGGCAGACCGGGGCCGGTATCACCCACCCGTATCCACCATTCCGCAACGGTTTCGCCCGCCGAAATTTCAATGCTGCCCTCAACGCCCGTGGCTTCAATCGCCTGCCGCGCATTGCGCACAAGGTTCGACAGCACGCGGAACAACTGATCGTAATCGGCATGCACCAGCAGGGTCGCGGGCACCTCGATCAAACAGGTGACCGGGCCTTCGCCCGCCAAACCTTCGGCTTCGGCCACGTCTTCGGCTAAAACCGCAAGGCCGATCTCGCGCAGCTGCGGGCTGGGCTCTTCGGCCTTGCCAAAGGCCAGCGTTGATTCGCACAGCGCCACCGCGCGGGCAATCGACCCCACCAGCTTGGGCGCGGCGCGGCTGACCATCGGGTCGGCGCTGCCTTCGATCCGGTCGGCAAACAGTTGCGCCGTGGTCAGGATGTTGCGCAGATCGTGGCTGATCTTCGCCACCGCGCCGCCCAACTGCGCCAAACGTTCCTTCTGCCGCAACGCGCCGGTCAGTTGCGTCTGCATCGATTGCATCGCCTCTTCGGCATCGCGCAATTCCACAACGGTGGCATTCGGTGCAATCACCCGCCGCGCATCTTCCGGCGCTTCGGCATAGGCGGTCATATGGCTGACCACCCGCCGGATCGGCAACACGATCAGCCGCTGCACCGCCAGAAACAGAAAGAACGCCGTCACCACCGAAATCAACGCCGACAGCAACAAGATCCGCGCACCATAATCCAGCATCGCCCGGCGCATCGGCTGCGAATCCATGGTGATTTCAATCAAAAGCCCCGCCGATTGCACCGGATAGCCGATCACCCGGATAATATTGTCATCCGGGTCGAACAGACAGACGAAGGCATCGCGGATCAGCTCCCAAGGGCCTGCAACCCGCAGATCGAACGTATCGGAAATCGGCGTCGGAATCGGCGACGACAACACCAACTGCCGCACCTCGTCGCGCCGCAGCACCACGTTGTAAACTTCGGCATTGGCCAGCAGCTCTTTTTCCAGCGCTGGCGTGACCATGTCTT
Source organism: Pseudorhodobacter sp. (assembly GCA_024641255.1). GTDB lineage: Bacteria > Pseudomonadota > Alphaproteobacteria > Rhodobacterales > Rhodobacteraceae > Cypionkella. The sequence goes on along the minus strand of JAHEDL010000271.1, from coordinate 6,609 downwards.
CGGCCGCCAACTGCGCCAAAGCCGCGATCTGCGCCTTTTCCAGCCGCATGGTCAGAAAATCTGCCCGAAACCGCGCGATCGACGGCACAAAGATCAACACTTCGGCCAGCATGACAAAACCAACGGTCAGCATCAGGAAACGCCCCGACAAGGTGTTCCAAAATCCGCCCCGCCGCGCCGTCAAACCCACGTCCGCTTTCATCTTGGCTCAAATATCCTCGGGGGTCCGGGGGCAGACAGCCCCCGGCGCGCCCCGCAAGCGCCTCGTTACGGCAAAAGGCGCTGCACCAGCCGCACCACTTGCTTCAGCCTAGGATTATCAAAGAGTTTCGGCGTGTAATAGGCCCCTGCTGCACGCTTTGAAATCTCGCCCAAGGTCGGATAGGGCGCGATCATCGCAGCGATGCTGCCAAGCTTCAGCCCGGCCTGCAGCGCCAAAGCCCAAAGCCCGATCAACTCGCCCGCTTGTGCGCCAACGATTGTGACCCCCACCGGGCGGGATTTTACCAGCATCAGCTTGATAAAACCGGCAGGTTTTGTGTCAGTGATGGCGCGGTCATTGTGATGAAACTCTTGCCGCAGCACGGTCACGGCAGTGCCATGCAGGGCACGGGCCTGCGCTTCGGTCAGGCCGAGCTGCGCCAGTTCAGGGTCGGTGTAGGTGACCCACGGCACCACGGTTGCAGCTTTGGCGCGCAGAGCGAACAGAACTTGCCGGATAACCACGCCAGCATGGGCGCCCGCAACATGGGTAAACTGCGCGCCCCCGGCCACATCGCCCACCGCATAGACGCGGCGATTGCTGCTGCGCAGGTTTGGCCCCACCCGCACGCCTTTTTCGCTGGTGGCAACGCCTGCGACCGCCAGATTCAGCCGATCAAGCGCCGGAACCCGGCCTGCCGCCAGCAACAGATGCGATCCGGTCAGGGTTGCGCCATCGGCCAGCACCGCTTCCACACCTTGCGGCACGGCGCGAAAGCGCACCGCGTCGTTGCCTTCCAGCACGGTCACGCCTTCGGCCCGCAGCGCGGCCACAACCATCGCCGCGGCCTCGGGGTCGTCACGACCAAGCGCGCGACTGCGGGCGATCACCGTCACCGCCGACCCCAAGCGGCGATGCGCCTGCGCCATTTCCAAGGCAATCGGGCCACCGCCCAGAATCAACAGGTGTTCTGGACGCACGGTTTGCGCGAACAGGGTTTCGTTGGTCAGGTAAGGCACCGTCTCCAAGCCCGGCACTGGCGGGATAAACGGATGCGACCCGGTTGCGATGACAAAGCGGCGGGCGCGGATGCGTTTGCCGCCAGCCTCGACCTCACGCGGGGAAACAAAGCGGGCATAGGCCCGAATCACCTGAACACCAAAGCCTTCAAACCGCTCTTGGCTGTCCATCGGGGCGATTTTGGCGATGGTGGCGGCGACATGAGCTTTAACGGCCGCAAAGTCGATCTGCGGATCAACCGCCGCGATGCCGGGCAAGGGGTGGCGCAGCGCCTGCGCCGATTTTGCCGCCGCCAGCAACGCCTTGGACGGCACACAGCCGAAATTCAGACAATCGCCGCCCATCGCTCCGCCTTCGATCAGCACGACCCGCGCCCCCATCTGCGCCGCCCCCGCCGCAACCGAAAGCCCGCCCGATCCGGCGCCGATGACACAAAGATCTGTGCTGATCAGGTCCATCTAGGCGCCTTTCCGAAACAGTTTCAGCAAGATTGGCAG
>JAHEDL010000271.1:0-4880 GCA_024641255.1 Pseudorhodobacter sp. | reverse complement strand
GCGCCGCAAGTCCGGCCAGCCCCAGCAGCGGCAGCACTATCTGCGGGGTAAAGAGGATGCCCAGATCGGGGGTTTCGCCGCGGGCAAACACCTCGCCCAGCCCCACGCCGATCCCGGTCAGAACCAAAGCACCGGGAATGATGCCGACCAGCGTGGTGACAGCAAAGGGCACCAGCCGGATGCCCAGAAACGCCGGAATAAGGTTAGCCAGAAAAAACGGCACAGCGGGCATCAGGCGCAGCAACAACAGCGCCGACCATTGGTTCTCTTGCAAGGCCGCTTTCACCCGCCCGGCCGCACCGCTGCTCATCCGCGCCGCAACATCGGCGCCAAAGCCGGCACGCGCCGCCAGAAACACCGCAATCGCGCCCGAGGTTGCACCGACAAGGTTATAAAGCGTGCCCGGAAACATCCCGAACAAGAAGCCTCCGGTCAGCGAAGCGACGGTGGCACCGGGCAGGCTGAAGGCGACAATGACAAAATAAGCGGCCACAAAACCCAGACTGGCCTGCATGAAATGCGCGTCGCGGTAGGCCAGCAAGGCGGCGCGATGCTGGGCCAGTGCCTCGAAGCTGATCTTGTCGCGCAAGAAAATCGCGCCCACCACCGCAGTGGCAAGAATCAGCAGAAACGGCAGCTTGCGAAGTGTTCGGGTCATGACGGTCCTTTGTTGCGGCCAAGATGGGCCGGAACCGACGCAAAGCGCCAGCCTTCTCACACGAGCTTGATCATCCGCGCCGGTTGCGGCATCAATTTGCGGTGCATTGAAACATTTCAGACCCGCCAGCTGCAGCAAGATCGGGAAATGTTGCAGAAATCTGACAGCTATCATGCACTGGGCGCGTTGACTTACCGACAATCCCCCCCTAAAGGACGGGCTTCAAGTTTACGACTTCGAATCCGCTTGGGTTCGAGGCACCCGTCTGATGGAGACCGCGATGAAGCGCACTTTTCAACCTTCGAACCTGGTTCGCGCACGCCGTCACGGCTTCCGCGCTCGTATGGCAACCAAAGGCGGCCGTCTTGTGCTGGCTGCGCGCCGCGCCAAGGGCCGCAAGAAGCTGTCGGCCTGATCTCTGACTGATCCTGCGGGATCGGAAGCATGAGTGACGAAATGACACCGCCGAAGGTATCGGACATTGGCGCGAGCGCCGAAGCGTCCGGAACGCCCTCGGCGGTTTCTGTTTGCCTTGAGGGTTTGAAGCAGCGTGCAGATTTTCTGCGGGCTGCGCAGGGCCGTCGGCAAGGCACCGGCAGCTTTATGGTGCAAGGCCGCGCCCGTGGCGATGCCAGCCCGGTGGTGCGGGTGGGTTTCACGGCGTCGAAAAAGATCGGCAATGCGGTGGCGCGCAACCGGGCGAAACGCCGTCTGCGCGCCTTGGCCCGCGAGGCGCTGCCCGCGCTGGCGCATCCCGGTTGGGATTATGTGATCGTGGCCAAGCCCGACGCCACCATCTCGCGCGATTACAAAGACATGCTGGTTGATCTGGGCGTAGCGCTGCGTTCGATTCACAAAGTACGGCCATGAGCCCGCTGGCGCGAATCGTGGCCCTGCCCGTGCGCGCCTATCGGCTTTTGCTTAGCCCGTGGGTCGGCAACGGCTGCCGGTTTCAGCCAACCTGTTCGGTCTATGCGCTAGAGGCGCTTGAACGTCATGGCGCGGCAAAGGGCGGCTATTTGATGGTGCATCGCATCTGCCGCTGTCATCCGTGGGGCGGACATGGCTATGACCCGGTTCCCGGGGCTGACCCAGAATTTGACGCCCGCAAGTAAGCCACCGAAAGCGGGGGTTTTGCAATTTTGCCGCAGCTCTGGCATATCGGCGCAAGACTTTGGGGGCGCATCATGCTTGACGACGATATTGCCGACGACATTCACCCCCTGTTTCACGGCGCCCCGCAAAGCAACGACTTCAATAAACTGCGCAAGCGCATCGTCCGCGACGTGCGCGAAGCCATTGAAACTTATGGCATGATTGAGCGTGGCGCGCGGTGGCTGGTGTGCCTTTCTGGCGGCAAAGACAGCTATACGCTGCTGGCAATTTTGCACGAGTTGAAGTGGCGCGGCTTGCTGCCGGTTGATCTTTTGGCCTGCAATCTGGATCAAGGGCAGCCGAATTTTCCGGCAACCGTGCTGCCCGAGTTTCTAAAGCGCATGGGCGTCGAACATCGGATCGAATACCAAGACACCTATTCGGTGGTGACATCGAAAATCGCGCCGGGGGGCACGATGTGCAGCCTGTGTTCGCGGCTGCGGCGCGGCAACCTGTATCGCATTGCCCGCGAGGAAGGTTGCTCTGCGGTTGTGCTGGGGCACCATCGCGATGACATTCTGGAAACCTTTTTCATGAACCTGTTCCACGGCGGCCGGCTTGCGACGATGCCGCCGAAACTGGTTAACGAAGACGGCGATCTGTTTCTGTATCGGCCCCTGGCCTTCGTGGCAGAGGCCGATTGTGACGCCTTTGCCAAGGCGATGAATTACCCGATTATTCCGTGCGATCTATGCGGGTCGCAAGAAGGGTTGCAGCGGGTTCAGGTGAAAAAGATTCTTGATGAATGGGAGCAGCGCAGCCCGGGCCGGCGGCAAGTGATGTTCAGATCGTTGATGAACGTGCGCCCTTCGCATTTGGCAGACCCGGGTCTGTTCGATTTCGCCGGGCTGACCCTGCACAAAAGAACATTTGGGGAAAATCCTCCACAACTTGGGGATGCAGGTTAACCTTCCGGTTAGATAATACACCTAGCATCCAGTTGTCGGGGGGTGTTTACTCCGATGTGGGAACAAGGCTTGGCCGATGGTTGTGCGATTTTCAAAGGCGCTTGTCGCCAAGGTAAACCAAGCCGGTGCAGCATTGCGCCGCCCGGAAATCTTTGTGTTTTTACCCGCGCTGACGCTGGCCGCCTTTTGGCTGGGCGGTGAAAAGGTGCTGTTTCTTACTGCACTTGGCGCGCCTTTGATCTTCGTGGCGCTGCCGGGCCAGCGAAAATCTGGCGCGGCGGCGGCGATGCCGGATGTGCTGGAAGGCTTGGCGCTGCGCGGGCAAATCATCAGCATGGCAGATGCGATTTTGCGCGATTCGCAACGAACTGGGCGATCAACCGCCTGTCTGGTGCTGCAATTCGATCAGGCCGACCACGTGGTTGAACAGCACGGCCGCGTCGCGCAGACCGAAGTGTTGATCCGCTCGGCTGAACGGATCTGTGGCGCGCTGCGGGCGGGCGATATTGTTGCGCGGCTGGAAGGTGGCGGTTTTGCAGTCGCCCTGGCCCCGGCGCGGCGGTTCGACGTTGAAACCGTGGTGCAGGTGGCGGCACGGTTGCAGGCGGCGATTGCCGCACCGATCAGCCTGAACGCCACCAATATCTATGCAACCTGTTCGGTCGGGCTGTGCCTTGGCGACCGCGCGCCAACGGCAAGCGGGCTTGGCCTGCTGAATGCCGCGCAAGTCGCCGCAGATGAGGCGCTGCGCCACGGGCCAAGCGCGATTCGCGCGTTTTCGCAAGACATGGCGCGCAACCGTGCCGACCGCGATGCGCTGCGCGAAGAGTTGGAAGTTGCCTTGGATGAAGGGCAGATCCGCCCCTATTTCCAACCGCAAACCTCGACCCATACCGGCGAAATTACCGGGTTTGAGGCGCTTGCCCGCTGGCACCATCCAGACAAGGGCCTGATCCCGCCGCTGGATTTCCTGCCGCAGATCGAAAGCGCGGGGCTGAGCGAACGTTTGGGTGAAGTGATCTTGTATCATGCGCTGTCGGCCTTGGTGCGCTGGGATCGCGCCGGACTAAGCGTTCCAACAGTCGCTGTGAACTTTTCGGCGCAAGAACTGCGCAACCCGAAACTGGCGGAAAAGCTGAAATGGGAGTTGGATCGGTTCGATCTGGAACCGCGGCGGTTGTCGATTGAAATTCTGGAAAACGTGGTGGCCGAAACCGACAACGATGTGGTGGTGGCCAATATCGCGGCACTGGCCAAGCTTGGCTGCGGCATTGATCTGGATGATTTTGGCACTGGCCACGCGTCGATCACCTCGATCCGGCGGTTTACGGTGCGGCGCATCAAGATCGACCGCAGTTTTGTCACCAAGCTTGACGAAGACCGCGAACAACAAAAGATGGTGGCTGCAATCTTGTCGATGGCCGAACGGTTGGGGTTGGAGACCCTTGCCGAAGGCGTCGAAACTCCGGGTGAACATGCATTGCTGGCGCAGCTTGGTTGCGGCGACGTGCAGGGGTTTGGCATCGCCCGCCCGATGCCGATTGACGACACGATGGAATGGATCGCCCGCCACCGCATCAAGCTTGGCACCATGCCAAAGATTGGCACACGGGCAAGATAGCGACAATTTCAGCGGTCTTGCTTGGAATAGCGCAGCAATCCCTGCGGCTGCGCAGGCGAACCGGGTAAAACCGCTTGACCTTTGCCGCCCCCTTCTGTTGAACAACCGCTGACCTTGAACAGGAATGGTGGTGGTCCCGATGGACGATCAAAACAAAAATCTCATCCTTGCGACCGTGCTCAGCTTCCTGGTGATCCTAGGCTGGTTTGTTGGCGGACCCATGCTTTTCCCGCAGTGGTTCCCGACCGAAACCCAAGCTGTCGATACCGCAGCCCCCGCGTCAACCGACGCAGCGGCACCCGCCGCCAGCACCGCGGCAGGCACGGCAACGGCCCCCGATGCGCCGTCGACCGAACCGCTGCCGGAAGCGGCACGGCTGACAATCGACACGCCGAAACTTTCGGGGTCGATTTCGATGCTGGGCGGCCGTTTGGACGATCTGTCGTTGAAAACCTATCACGAAACCGTTGAACCCGGCTCGCCCACCGTGCGGCTGCTGTCGCCAGTTGGCAAAGACACGCCGTATTACGCGGTGTTC
>JAHEDL010000262.1 GCA_024641255.1 Pseudorhodobacter sp. | reverse complement strand
GCCGATACATGTCTTCGACCGATGCCGCAGGCTGATGGAACGTGCCGGGCGAAATTGCACGCACGGCATAGCCGAGCCGGAAGGTAGAATTGTCATAACGGTCGATTGCGGTCAGGAAACGATCTTGCCGGAACTCGCTGTGCGCCACTTCCGTTTCCAACTCAAGGCCCGCCAAAGCGTCGCTGGCACTGGACATCAGGTTTGGATTGTCAATCTCGAACCCGGCGGGAAGCGGGTCGTTTACCATTAACCGCGCTTCGCCGCGACCAAAGGGTGTCACCTCTAGCACGGCAATCAACCGATCTCCGACTTTGACGTTGGCAAGCGTCGTCGGCTGCCCGTCCAGCGTGTAGTAGTTGCGCACGATTGCATAGCCGTTGCCGCCCGCAGGTTCGGGATCAGTTGGCACGCCATAGGTGGTGACCGTCAGCGTTGTATCTGACTTGCCACCGTTTTTCACCACGACCGGCACGGTGTTTGTAGCATCCAACACCTTCACCAGCGGCCCTGATGCCGGGGCGCCGTCAATGCTGATGCCATCGGAGCCCGCGCGATCAATCAATGCGTTGGCGGCCAGGAGCGCCCACGTTGCTTCTTGTGTTGAAAGTGCGGCAGTCGTCGCAACCCGGTCGGTTAGTGCTTCACGATCTACTGCGGTCGACCCCGATTCTGCCGCAAGAGCCAGCACCGCCGCAGCGTCGCGGTAGTTGGTGCCGTAGTCGGCGCGGAAGATCTGTTCGGTTTCCGTGCCCTGCAGCGCATCAAGCGCCGCCCCGGCCCGCCTGAACATCGCATCCGCGCGCGGCTGATCGCCGTAGCTGGCCAAGGCCGCGCCAAGCTGCGCCATAGCAGTGGGTGTCGCAAAGGCGTCGCCCTTTACGTCGGCATAATACCGCAAGTCGCCAACTGCGGCGGCACCTTCGCGGGCCAACACCATCAGGGCATAGGCCAAAGCTTCGCCGCCTTTGTCAAAATCGGCGGTGTAATTGACCTGATTGCGCAGATTGTCCAAAGCCGACCGGAACGCCTGATCTGGCACGGGATAGCCACGGGCTTTCGCCCGCGACAGGAAATCGGTGACAAATGCGTCAAGCCACATGTCGCCGCCGTTTTCCACTGGCCCCCACAGCCCGAACGATCCGTTTGAACTTTGGTTCGTTAGCACTTCGGCCACTGCCTGTTCCACGCGCAGCTTGATGTTGTCTGATCCGGGAAGATCCATCGCGGTCGCAATCTGATCGAAATACAGAAGCGGCAGCGCCTTCGACGTGATCTGTTCGGTGCAGCCATAAGGGTAGGCATCCAGTGCCGCCAAAACGCCGGGGGCATTCAGACGAGCAATCGGGCCAACGGCCATCGTGGCCTTGCCAGAGCCCGCCAGCAGCCCGGTGAATGCGTTTGAATCAAACGTAAACTCTTGGCCCTTCTTCAGATCGAAGCGTGAAACCCTGACGATGGCAGGATCGTTGATTTCAACCGGGACCGTCAGGGTTTTCTTCAAAACCTTGCCGTCTGGTGTGGTCAGCGCCACTTCGATGGTCTGAGTGCCGACAGAGTCTGCCTTTACCGGAATGGCAAAGACGGCCTTTGCCTTATCCCCAAGATCAAAGCCAGACGGCACATCGCCAATTTTCAGGCCGGCGGACGAAACATCAAGGCTCATCCGGCCCGACGGACCTGTGGCATGAACGATCTCAAGCAGCACACGGCTTTCATCGCCCGGTGCCATGAAGCGCGGCAGCGAAGCCGTTACCACAACAGGATCGCGCACCAGCACATCGGCATTGGCTTGGCCAACTCCCTTTTTCGACCACGCCACCGCCATCACTTTGACGGTGCCGTTGAACGATGGCAGCGTAAACGACGTTCGGGCATAGCCATCGGCACCAACTGCGACCGGGCCGGTGAAGTAGGCGACCAACTCTTCTGTCGGCGGTGGGGCTTGCAGGCGAGCTTGCAAGCCTGCGTCACCACCAGAGCGCACAGTGCCTTCGGCGCCATTCATCCCATCAATCAGTCGGCCATAAATGTCGCGAATGCCGACGCCCAGCTTGCGCTGCCCAAAGTAATGGTCTTGCGGATCAGGGGCTGCGAAGCCTGTCAGGTTCAAAATGCCCTGATCAACGGCCGCAATGGTGACAAATGCGATGTCACCGTCTGCCACGCCTTCGACCTTCACGGCCACATCAAGCGGGCCGCGTGGAGCCGCTTCTGGCGCTGTTTCGACCGTGGCTTTCAGGGCCCGCGCGCCTGGATTGATTCTGGCGTGTGTTAGGCCCAAGGCGCGGGCAGGGTTGCGGCCCGCAGCCACATCCATGGGGCGCAACACCTGCGTGGTCACATAGACACCCGCGCCCCATTCATCGGTCACCTCTAGCGGGATCAGGTTTTCGCCTTCGGTAACTGCGACAGCTTTCATTGCGACAAGACGGTTGGAAAGCACTGTGATCAGGGCCGTGCCCGCAGCACGAGGCACCACCCGCAGCGTCGCCGTATCACCTGATCTGTAGTCAGGCTTGTCGAGCGAAAGTTCAAGCGTGTCGGGGGATTCAGTGGCATCCGCGGGCGCATACCAACCGGCGTAGAAGGTGGTCGACGTTGCGGCTGGCGTGCCATCCGTCCGTTCAACCAGCAGTTCATATTCGCCCCACTGCACCGGCGCAGAAATTTCTGTCGCGTTGGTGCCCAGACCGGCCTCACCCTCGGCAACCTTGCTGCGGCGCGTCACGGGTTCCCAGTTCCAGTTTCCGTTGCTTTGATACCATTGGTAATTGGTTTCGACCCGCGTGATCGTCCATTTCACCTTCATCGCGGTTGCCTTGGCTTCGGCGTCAATCCCGACAAGGTTAAATCGGGCATCGGCCCCCTCGGCCACGACGCCATCGAACAGTGGTTTCAGGCCGATCAGGTCAGAAGACGGTGCCATCAGCTTTGTCACGCGCCTTTCAACCGGACGGCCAGAGCCCTCCGCCACTCGCGTCACGGCAACCAGTTCCAACGGACGACCCGGATCTTCAACCGGCGGCAACGCCAGATCGACCACAGCTTTGCCTTCTGCATCGGTGCGAATGTCGCCGAACGAGCTGACAACGGCATCGAAAGGTTGATCATGCCGACCAAAAACATAGCCGGGCCATGCCTCTAGCTCTTTTGCGGCGCGCAGCACTACCTCGCCTTCAATCGCCAGATCTGCACCCGGCGCACCGAACAAGTATTTCGCGTCTACCTTCATTTGCGGCATGTCGCCCAAACGGATCGGTTGGTTGCCAAGGTCAAGCTTGAAATCAATCCGCTCTGGCAAGAAATCTTCGACCAAAACGGTCTGCGAGCTTAGCGCCGCCGCCTCTAGGTCGGCATAAACCTCCAACGTCCAGACGCCGCGCGGGGCAGAGCCGCCAACCGGCAGTGCAAAGACGTGACCGCCAGCGCCTGCATCCTGCATTTGCGCGCGTGAATATTCCACGCCATCCGGGCGCTTCAAAATTGCGGTAAGTGGCAAGCCTTCAATCGCCGTAGCCTCAGAATCGCGGGCCAAAGCGGTGGCGTAAATCGTTTCGCCAGCGCGGTAAGCGCCGCGATCGGTGGTTAGAAACACGTCCACCGGCGGCGCGGCTTCGCGGCCTTCAACGCCACGATCTGACAGGTCAAACTCAGGGTCCGTCAGCGACAGGAACGCAAGGTCGGTGTCGCCGTCACGCGCCACAATCGCGGCAGGGGCCATGCCCCCGGTGCCCAGAGCCAAAGCCGCGTCGAATTTGGCATAACCTTGAGCATCGGTCTTTACGCTTTCCAACACTTCGTTCGTAGTCGACAGAAGATCGATGCTGACACCCTCTTTGGCCGCTGCCGTACCAAGGCTGCGCACAAAGACATGCAAGCCATCCACGCCAGACATTGTGGTCAGCCCCAGGTCCGACACCACAAACCATTGCCACCCCGCCGGAACCACATAGGGATCAACGCCGGGAACCGCCGCGCGCAACGCGTAGATGCCGGGCGCTTGGCCCTTCAAGGCTTCGTCCAGCGGCAGCCTTGTGGTTACGTCAATGTTAACGTCTTGTTTGACCGTGCCAGTGCCTTTCCAGATTTCTGCCCCGATCTGGCTGGAAAAGTCGTATTCCTGATATTCCATCATCGGTGTGCCAAAATAGCCGTTCTGCAATGATCGCAAAAGGTTACGGTCGGTCACCCGATACAGCGACAGCTCTAGCTTTTCGGTATTTACCGTTTCCACCGGAATCGAGGCTTCACCTGTTTGCGGCAGCACATAGCCGCGACCGGGAAAGCGTACGCCCGGATTGCGGTCGCGGACATAGGCGGTGACATCAATTGATTTTGCCAACACCTGACCATCGGCGGCAGGCAGACCTTCACGGAAGGTGATGGTGTTGCGCGAACCGAAGCTAACACCTTCAACGCAAAGCTGCTGATAGCCGTCGGACGTGACAGTCAGGCCCGGTTCAGGCAGTTGCACATAGCTGGCATAGTCAACGCCCGATTTTGCAAGAAGCTCTGAGAAATTTACGCAAATGCGCGGGCGGGCCGTGGCGGTTTCGACCACGTTGTCCAGAACGCGGAAGCCATATTTGCCAATCGCATCGTCCAGTGCCGCCGCAGTATCGTCGCGGGGCTGCAGGCTTTGCGCCAACCGCAGGGCCTGCACTTTGTCACGGCCACGGTCGATCTTTTCCAGCGCATCGCCCATGGTCAGCAGAATGCTGTGTTGCAACGCCTTATTATCGGCGCGCAGATAAGCGTTCACTGCCGCAGAATACGCCCGCTCTTGATAGCTGCGCGCTTGGTCGCTTGCCTGATCTGCTGCCGCTAGCAATCGCCGGGCGTATTCGGCCCAGTCATCAGCCGAATCGCTGACATTTACCGCAGCACCTGTGTAGTTCGATGCCCAGATTAAATCACCGTTCGCTTCGGCATCGGCGGCAGAGGCCAAATGGTCTTCTGCGCTGTAGCCGTTGGTTGTGTGTGCATTTGCAAGCTGCGCGGCTTGATCGGTGATACCTGAAAATTCCCAGTCTTGAACGAATTGAAGCTCGGCGCGTCTTGCTTTGGCGCGGGCTTCTGCACCCTCTGCCGCGGTTAGAACATAGCCAGAATAGGCGCCATCAAAGGCCGCAGATTCGCCCACCGCAGACTTTGGAAAACAGGACCCGTTGTGGGTGTTGAATGTAAAAGCTTCGCATGCCTTGTTCGACAGGCACGCCCGCTGACACGCATCCAGCGTTGTATCGAATATCGAGGTTATATCGCTGCCGGGAAGATCGGTATTTTCGCTAAGAACCAAACGCTTGGCAGGAATAAGGTCCTGCGCCAGTGACAGTTCCGGGGCAAACAGAACCAAGCCTGAAATAAGGCTTGCAACAACGCGCCCAAGACTAATGCGCATACCGAATACCTCCTGAAATGAACGCTGCAACTGTTGCACGGAGGCCATATTCTGACAAGCCATCACAGCCGGCATTCGATCTTTGTCATGTTAATCCGGTGTTCACTTTGTTGCGCCAAATTGCGGCAGAGACGTGGGGCCAGAAGGCCCGTAGCGCGCAGAATGTGACGGAACGGAACTGGCATGGATTTTGCAGAACGGCTGGCAAAGGAAAGGCGCGCGCGTTTGGCGGCAGAACGGCTTCTTGAGCAGAGAAGCCGAGAACTGTTCGCAGCTAACGAAAAATTGGGTCTTCATGCGCGATCGCTTTCCGATCAGATCGTCGAGCAGCGGCAGGTCGTTCAGTCGGCGCTAAGCGAAGCAGAACAGCTAAAGGGCCAACAGTCGCGCTTTGTGGCCGATCTGGATCGCGCTCAAACGGTCGCTGTGATGGCAGAGCGCCGTTTGTGGGATTCGATCAACACTATAAAAGATGGCTTTGCGGTGTTTGATGCCAATCAGGCGCTTGTGGCGGCCAACTCGGCCTATCTTGATGCGTTTAACGATCCCGACATCAGCCCGGGTATTTTGTACACCGACTTGCTTTGCATTGCCGCAGAGGGCGGGCTGGTTGATTTGGGCGATCGCACGCCTGATGTTTGGGTTGCCGACATGCTTGCGCGCTGGGAGGCAGACCCTATCGCGCCGATCATTGTGCCGCTGAAGAATGGCACCTGGATTCGTCTTGTTGATCAGCGCGCCCGTGATGGCGACATGGTCAGCCTTGCTCTTAATATCACCGATCAAATGCGCATCTGGGCCGCCATAGAGGCTATTCCAGACGGATTTGTGCTTTTCGACAGGGAGGAACGTCTTTTGACGTGCAACCAGCACTACCGCGACATCTATCCAGAATCCGCGCCAGCCATGGTGCCGGGGGCAAAGTTTGAAGATATCTTGCGCTATGGGCTTGACCATGGCCAGCATCTTGATGCCAAGGGGCGCGAGGCGCAGTGGCTGTCAGAGCGGTTGTTTCAGCACAGAAACCCCGGAGCGGCGATTGAACAACAGCTTGCAAATGGCCGCTGGATTCGGGCGCAAGATCACGCGACGCCAGACGGCGGGCGTGTTGGTTTGCGCGTTGATATAACCCACCTGAAGGAACAGCAGGTCGCACTAGAGGCGGCAAGGGTAGCGGCCGAAGCTGCCAGTCGCGCCAAGTCTGCCTTTCTTGCCAACATGAGCCATGAAATCCGCACCCCGATGAACGGTGTTGTTGGGATGGCAGAACTGCTTTGCGACACCTCGCTTTCGGAAGAGCAAAGGCTTTTTGCCGAAACGATCCGGTCTTCGGGCGAGGCGCTTTTGGTTATCATCAACGACATTCTCGATTTTTCAAAAATCGAGGCGGAACGCCTGACCCTGCATCCAGAACCCTTTGATCTGGAGCGTACGATTCACGAAATTGCGATGCTTTTGCAACCGCGCGCGCGGGAAAAGGGCATCGATATCCTGATCGACTTCGATATGTTTTTGCCGACCCGCTATGTCGGCGATCCGGGCCGGTTGCGGCAGGTGTTGACCAATCTGATTGGCAATGCGGTGAAATTCACCGATTCCGGGCACGTTCTTATTCGCGTTGTTGGCATTCAGGGTGACGCCGGCAAGCAGCAGTTGCATGTCACCGTCGAAGATACCGGCATTGGCATTGCGGTTGAAAATCTTGGCCACATTTTTGGTGAGTTCAATCAGGTTGAAGCGGATCAGAACCGAAAGTTTGAAGGCACGGGGCTGGGCCTTTCGATCACCAAACGCTTGGTTGAACGCATGCAAGGTGAAATCTGGGTAGATTCCGAGCTTGGAAAAGGCGCTTGTTTTGGGTTCAAGCTGGCATTGCCGATTGCCGAAAATGCGGATGAACCGCGGGTGCCAATTGCTGTCAAAAAGGTCCTGGTGGTTGATGATCAGTTCATCAACCGAACAATTCTTGAGCGCCAGTTGGTGCCATGCGGCATTGACGTCACCCTAAGCCGTTCCGGTGCTGATGCGCTTGCGGTGTTGGACGCAGGGCAGTTTGACGCCATTATCACCGACCATGAAATGCCGGAAATGGATGGTTTAACATTAGCTTCGCGTATCCGTGCAAAGGGAATTAAAACGCCCATTCTTTTGCTGTCGTCAAATCCAGCCCATGCAAGCGAAGCTGACGGGGCCGAGCACCTTGCGGCGACTCTGCAAAAGCCGATTTTGCGCGCCGATTTGTATCGCCGCTTGCAAGAGCTTTCGGCGCCATCACAGGCTTTGGCTGCCGTGGCCGAACCGCTCGCGGCAGCCGCAAGTCGGCGAATGCGGGTGCTGACTGCAGAAGACAACCGCACCAATCAATTGGTATTTCAAAAGATGGTGCGCGACCTGGATATTGAAGTTGCCTTTGCAAATAACGGAATCGAGGCCGTTGAACTGTTTCAAAGTTTTAAGCCGGACATGATCTTCATGGATATTTCGATGCCAGAGATGGACGGCCGCGAAGCCTCTAGCGCGATTCGGGCATTGGAACAGGGTAATACACGCGTTCCCATCGTTGCGTTGACAGCCCACGCGATGGAGGGCGATGCCGCCGATATTTTGGCGGCAGGGATTGATCGCTACATGACAAAGCCGTTGCGAAAAGCCGCGATCACCGAAACGCTTGTCAGCCTTTGCCCCGCCGAGGCGCGGCCTATTGTTATCGCATCGGAAGACGCGGCTTAGGCCGCGTCCGCCTCGGTGGTATTGCGCCGGAAGATTAGCTTTGATGTCATCGACTGCGTTGGGTCAAATTTGTAGCCGCCAATGTCAAAGCTACGCAGGTCTGATGGGTCGGTCAGTCGATGGGTTGAAATGAACCGCGCCATCGCGCCACGGGCTTTCTTTGCCCAGAAGCTGACAATCTTTGACTCGCCGTTCCGGTCTTCCAAGAACACCGGGGTGATGACCTCAAGCTTGAGTGCCCTCAGGTCGACCGCCCCAAAATACTCGTTCGAGGCACAGTTTACCAAAACTTTTGCGCCAACATCGATTGCTTGCGCGTTTAGTGCCTTGGCAATTTTACTGCCCCAAAATGCGTAAAGATCAGCGCCCTTCGGGTTGCTTAGGCGACTGCCCATTTCAAGACGATAGGGTTGAATTCTGTCCAGCGGCCGCAGCAAACCATAAAGCCCGGACAAAATTCTAAGATGGCGTTGCGCCCATCTTAGCGTGTCAATTTCCATAAGGCGCGCTTCAAGTCCGGCGTAGGTGTCGCCATCAAACATAAAAGCTGCCGGTTGGCCAATAGCATCGGCTTTGAACGTCTTGAAACGGTCTTGATTCAACTGACCAAGCGCAGGTGAAATATCCATCAAATCGCAAAGATCTGCTGCAGATAACGCGCGCGCGATTTTTACCAGCTTCATCGCATCGGCCGCAAAATCAGGATCGGTAAGCTGCAGGTCGGCCAGTGCATGCGGCTTTTCGTTCAGGCGTTTTGCAGGGGAAATCACGGTCAACATGGCAGGCTCCTTTGCGGGCCAAACTAGGCCACGGTGGCGAAAGGTCTAGCCCTCGCGCAAAATCTCTAGGAAAGCGTCGCCAAACCGTTCGATCTTTTGCGGGCCGAGATCGGCAATACGGTCAAGGTCAGACAGGGTGGATGGGCGCGCTTCGGCAATTTTCCGCAGGGTCCCCGGCGTTAACGAAAGTAGTTTTTCGGTGCCATCCGCGCCACGTTGCAGGCGAAGTTGGGTTTCTGCAAGTCGATCATAGACTTGGCCCGCGTCTTGGCCAACCAGCTTGCGTCGTGACGGGTGCATGTCTTCAGCGGCCGCGCCAGTAATAACCGCCAAAAATGCTGCACCAAAACTTTCCAGTTTCTTTGCGCCAACCCCGGTTATGCCCATCATCTGATCCAAGTTCGCCGGGCGTTTTTCCGCCATTTCGATCAAGGTTTTATCGGCAAAGATCACATAGGCAGGAACCCCGGCCGCTTCGGCCAAAGCGCGACGTTTGGCTTTTAGGGCGGACAGCAAACTTGCGTCTTCTTCTGCCACCAACGTCTTTACCGCCAACCGCGGCATTGCTTTTTCAATCGTGTCTTTTCGCAAGGTGATGGACTCTTCACCGCGCAAAATCGGGCGGGCGGCATCGGTCATCCGTAAGGCACCAAAACGGTCGGTATCTGGGCGAATAAGATCGCGCCCCATCATTTGCCGAAACACCGCACCCCATGCCGGTTTAGAAAGCTCACGGCCAACCGCAAAGGTCGGCAACTGGTCGTGACCCTTTTCGCGCACCTTTGCCGTGGAATTTCCGGTAAGAATATCAATCAGATGGCCCGCCCCGAACCATTCCCCGGTGCGCAGCATTGCCGAAAGTGCTTTGCGCACGGCATCGGTGGCATCGAACAACGCGGCAGGGCGGTCGCACAGATCGCAATTGCCACAGGGCTCTGCCGCTTCGCCAAAGTAACCTAGCAAAACTTGGCGGCGGCAGGCAGTGGCCTCTGCCAAACCCAGCAGTGCGTTCAGGCGGGCGTGATCTGCGGCTTTGCGGTCGGTCGGGGCGACGCCTTCGTCAATTTGGCTGCGGCGCAGGCGAATATCGTCGGGACCGTAGAGTGTCATCGTTTCGGCCGCAGCACCGTCGCGACCGGCGCGGCCAATTTCCTGATAATACCCTTCAATCGATTTCGGCAGATCGGCATGCGCAACCCAGCGGATATCCGGCTTGTCGATGCCCATGCCAAAAGCAACCGTCGCCACCACGATCAGACCGTCTTCTT
>JAHEDL010000641.1 GCA_024641255.1 Pseudorhodobacter sp. | reverse complement strand
GCGGTCCGGCTGGATGTGGTTGATGGCAACTGGCGCGCCAAGGCGCTGTATCAACGCTTGGGGTATAAACCCGAAAAAACCGACGATATCGGCGTGTTGCGCTATGCCTTCGGGTTTCAGTCGTCGACAACCATGGTCAAAGCGCTGCCCTGACGCGCGGCCTAGTCGAAGGTGCCGGTAACGCGACCAAACAGCATGAACGCCCGCGCCGTGCGGGTATCGGACAGATCCGCCAGATCGGCATCAGTTGCACGCGTTTCAAATTCCGAAAACGTTCGGTCAAAGGTGCGCAGGAAATGGTGCGCCGCGTCACGAAACACCGGGTCTTCGCGCATCCGCCCGGCCGTCAGCGCCAGCGATGACCGGTCGCGCACACCGCCCAAGGCCGCAATACCACGGCCACGCTCGCCCGCCGCAAACTTGCGCCACAACTCTGGCCGCGCGCGGTCTGGCTTCAGGTCATCCATGAAGATGCCTTCTTGCGACAGCAAGGTCAGCACATCCTGCGCCGCACG
This sequence comes from Pseudorhodobacter sp., assembly GCA_024641255.1. Classification (GTDB taxonomy): domain Bacteria; phylum Pseudomonadota; class Alphaproteobacteria; order Rhodobacterales; family Rhodobacteraceae; genus Cypionkella. The sequence goes on along the minus strand of JAHEDL010000641.1, from coordinate 1,486 downwards.
GATCAGCTTGGCGACATTGCGATCTTCCAACGCCAAACGCAGCGCGCGAAAACCGTCCTTGTCGTCAGCACTTTCAGGAAACTGCAAGGCGCGTACAAAATCGGCAACCGACAGCGGGGCCTGCAACGCCTCAGCCGGGGTGCCCAAGGCAAGGCCGGGCTGTTCGGCTTCGGGATGCTGCGACGGGGCCATCATCACCGCTTTGCGATCCGCCGATGGCTGGGTCAGCCCGGTATCGCGGCGCGAATTGAAACTGGCCAGCGCGGTTTCGGTGTGCCGCGTAGTAGCGGCAATTTCATCCAGCTTGCGTTCCACCGAAGGCCGCAACCCGCCCTGCTGCTGAGACACATAGGCCGCGCGCATCGCATCAACCGTGGCCTGCAGGCGTGCCGCTTCTGCCCGCAGCGCCCGCACTGACCGCAGCGTCGTGATCGCCGCCCAGATCAGCGCCAGCGGCAAGAACACCACCAACAACGTCAGCACGAAGCCCAACGAGCCAGAGTCAGTTGGCGCGGTGAACACATAAGCGGCCACCGCCACCACCCAAATCACCGCCAATCCGCCCGCCGCCCATTCCGGCACAGACAGATCAGGCTGCACCGGCTTTGGGGCAAAAACCCCCAGATCGCGCGGCTTGTCGTCAGGTTCCTTCATGCCGTCGCCCCCAAGACAGGGTCAGATATACCGGATGGAAATAATCTCATAGCTGCGCTGACCGCCCGGCGTTTTCACCTCGACCGAGTCACCCTCGTCCTTGCCGATCAACGCGCGCGCCAAGGGCGACCGGATGTTCAGCAGGTTCTTTTCAATGACAGCCTCGGTTTCACCGACAATCTGGTAGGTCTTTTCTTCTTCGGTCTCTTCATCAACCAAAGTTACCGTGGCACCAAATTTGATTGCGCCCGACAGCTTGGCAACATCGATCACCTCGGCCAGCGAAATGATCGCTTCCAGCTCTTTGACGCGGCCTTCGATGAAGCTCTGCTTTTCACGGGCGGCGTGATATTCGGCGTTTTCCGAAAGGTCGCCATGCTCGCGCGCTTCGGCGATCGCACGGATCACGGCGGGGCGTTCCACCGATTTCAACTGCTTCAGCTCTTCGTCCAGCGCGGTGAACCCCGCGCGCGTCATCGGAATCTTTTCCATTGGCCTCTTCACGCAAATAACAAGGTCATGGCTCGATTAGAGCCATGACCTTCTGCCACTCTTGCTGCTACCTGACCCGACCAAGGCCATGATTGCAAGGGGGTAAGGCTGGTGAATGGCGGGAATCGGCGGGGTGGCGTCGCAACAGGGAAAGATTATTGCGCCAACACTGCGATGCAGGCTTGGGATGTTGCGTTACAGTTGACCCCGGCTGCGGCTTCGGGCAATGACGCGACAACAGTTTGGCCGGGCCGGAGGGATCAATGCCGCAAGATATCGTGCGCGAGCAGATGGACTATGATGTTGTGATCGTGGGCGCTGGCCCCGCAGGCCTTTCGGC
>JAHEDL010000640.1 GCA_024641255.1 Pseudorhodobacter sp. | reverse complement strand
GCTGGTTGACGAAATCACCCGCAAATCGACCCGCACCTTGTCAGCCCCACCAACACGGGTGAACTGCTGTTCTGTCAGCACCCGCAGGATCTTGGATTGCGTGCCAAACGGCATTTCGGCCACTTCGTCAAAGTAAACAACGCCGCCATGTGCCTGTTCTAACAGCCCTTTTTCAACACCGCGGTCCGCCGTTTCGCGCCCGAACAGCACTTCTTCCATCCGGTCGGCATCAATCGTGGCCGATGACACCGAAATAAATGGCGCAAAGGCGCGGCTGGAATTGCTGTGCACAAAGCGCGCCGCCATTTCCTTCCCGGCCCCCGCCGGTCCGGTCAGCATGACGCGCCCGTTTGACTTCGTTACCTTTTCAAGCTGCGATTTCAACGTCCTAAACGCCGTACTTGAACCGATCATCTCTGATGATGTTACATCGCGCCGACGCAAATCCGCGTTCTCGCGCCGCAACCGCGACGTTTCCATCGCGCGCGACACCACCACCATCAACTGATCAATATTGAACGGCTTTTCGATAAAGTCATAAGCGCCTTGTTTTATCGCCGCGACCGCAATTTCAATATTGCCATGTCCCGAAATGATAACAATCGGAATATCCGGGTTGTCGCGTTTGACGGTTTTTAGAATGTCGATGCCATCCATCCGGCTGTCTTTCAGCCAGATATCCAAGATCATCAGACTGGGGGCGTCGGCATTAATCTCTGCCATGCAATCATCAGAATTCGCAGCAAGACGAATAGCATAGCCTTCGTCCTTAAGAATATCACCGATCAATTCCCGGATGTCTTTTTCATCGTCTACGATAAGAATACTGCTCATCATCCCCCCAGACCAGTTGTAACCGCACTGCGTGCCGCGCGTTTATGTGGCGCGCGTGGCAAGCGGATCACCGCCATCGCGCCCGCATGGCTTGCGTTGTCAAATACAGGCGCATCTTCAAGTGTCAGCGCCCCACCATGTTCTTCGATAATTTTCTTAACAATCGGTAGGCCAAGCCCCGTGCCCTTTTCGCGTGTCGTCACATAGGGTTCGAACAAACGCGCGCGATCCGGCGGCAGGCCGATGCCGTTATCCATGATCGAAATGGTCACCTCGGTTTCATCTGCCGCAACCTTGACCCGAATTTCCGGGACATGCCCAGAGGGTGCCCCTTTTTCCTGATAGCTTTCAATTGCTTCGCCTGCGTTCTTAATCAAGTTAGTCAAGGCTTGCCCGATCATCGTGGCATCAAGCTCTAGCAACAGTGGGCCTTCGCACAACTCGCGCCGAAACTTGACGCCCGGTTGCCCGTTTTCTTGCAACATCACCGATGCCCGCACCAAGGCCAGAAGATCATTCTCGCGTCGGTCGGGTTCCGGCATACGCGCGAACTTGGAAAACTCATCCACAATGCGCCGCAAGTCATTGGTTTGGCGAATAATAACTTCGGTGTATTGCTCTAGATCGTCGGGTTCTTGCACCTGGCCGCGGAACTTGCGCTTGATCCGTTCCGCCGAAAGCTGGATCGGCGTCAGCGGGTTCTTGATTTCATGTGCAATGCGCCGCGCCACGTCGCCCCAAGCTGCCATCCGCTGCGCCGAAACCAGTTCGGTCACATCGTCAAACGCCACCACATAGCCTTCCAACCGCTCGGACTCTGACCGCCGCACCGACATACGCACCAGTAAGCTTTCAAGCTTGCCCTTGCGCGTCAGCCGAATTTCTTCTTGCATCGCCGTGCCAGAACCCGACCGCAGCTTATTGAACAAGCTGGAAAATTCGGGAACAGCCATCGAAATGGCGGCGCCTGCGGCGTCAATGTCCAGCAAGCGTTCCGCCGCGCGATTGGCAAAATCAATCCGGCCATCGGCATCAAGCCCAATTACGCCTGCGGTGACGTTTGACAGCACAGAATCGAACAACCGCCGCCGCGTTTCCGTCTGCCTATGGCTTTCAACCAAAGCATCGCGCTGGCCTTTAAGTTGGTCTGTCATCTGGTTGAAAACGCGCGAC
>JAHEDL010000639.1 GCA_024641255.1 Pseudorhodobacter sp. | reverse complement strand
CATTTCGGTGCAGATCGAACTGCAAGCAGATTGCCTGTCAGGGATCTGGGCGCGCGAAGTCAGCCAGCAATTTGGTGCGGTGCAGAAGGGCGACTTCGAAGAAGCCATCAACGCCGCCAAGCAAATCGGCGATGACACCTTGCAGCGCAACGCAGGGCAGGTGCCGATGCCCGAAAGCTTTACCCATGGCACCTCGGCGCAGCGCTCTGGCTGGTTTGTGCGGGGTCTGAAGTCCGGCAAAGTCAGCGATTGCAATACCTTTGCGCAATAAGCTGCAAACCGGTGTTGACGCCCCGCGCCAGTGCGGTTAAACCCCGCTTCAAGGTTGCCCGAGTGGTGGAATGGTAGACGCAGGGGATTCAAAATCCCCCGCCGCAAGGCTTGTCGGTTCGAGTCCGACCTCGGGTACCACCCTTCCTTTTTCTAAAATCTGTGTCGCCGGCGTTTAGCGCAGGTTGTTCGCGTTGGCAGACTTTCCGGCTTCTGTGGCCATATGCGGTTCTGGCTATCCTTTTGGGAATATTGCCTGACTGATTCGGAGTCTGCTTCGGCTGCTGCCCGCAAAGATCCTGTCAAAATCCGCGTATTGACCCGGTTGCCGCAACAAATCGCGTCAGCTGTGGTTAAAAAATGGCAAATTTAGGTAGCTTGGTTAACGGAAAAAGGCAAAATTCCGCTGCTGCGAATTTGGAAACAACAGCGTGGGCTGCGCCAAAGGCTATGGCTGCGGAACACCATTATTTTCCAAGGATTAGATATAAATTTGCGATCGGTATCGTTGCCGATAATGCTGTGAAAAACCACTTTAGGTTTATTTTAACTTGAGTTATGCAATTTAAGATTGTGAATTTCAACGCCATAGCGCGGTGCAGCCCAGTTGCAAAGGTGTCTTTTTTACTTTTCGCAAAGCGTAACTGGCGGTATTCAGAAATGGTCTTGCTGGGAAAGACAAAGTGGCCGTGGGGGCGGTCGTTTCGTGGTGAGTGCTGCAAAGCACGCGTGATGTGAGAAGAATGCTGCCGTAACCAGATTTCTGCGGTCTGGCCTTGTCAATTGACGTATTGGTTTGACCAGAGACTGCGAGTCTCTGCACGGTCGTGTTTTCTCTTCACCTCAGACGACAGCCGTTTGGCGCTGCTTTCGGGATTTTCCGAAATGCAGCCCTGCCGATGTCGCTTCGTTTCGAAGCGGCGCGGGCTGGTCGGAAGAGAGACGGTTGTTCCGGATCTCTGGTGTAATGAGGGATTTGACATGCCGGTTTTTGCGCAATTTAACTTCAACGACGTTGACACCACCGCTTTGGACGACGCGCTGGGGAATGGTGCGCAGCTTGGCACATACCGCAACGGTGCTACGGCGGTTGGTGGGCAGGCGGTGCTGGACGGTCAGGACGATATCGTCAAAATCTACCCCGACGACAGCTATCAGATGGATCGCGGCACCCTGGACATTCAGTTCACGCTCGGCAGCGACCCGCTGACCGGCACGCAAACCGTATTGTCGCGTGACAGCACCGGCACCACCGATGGCGGCTATCACATTGATATTCTTGTCGACGGTTCGGTTGTGATCAGCCACGAAACCGCAACCGGCACCGAAACCTTTGGTACCGCGCCGGGCTTTGCCGCACCGGGCGACGTGGTCAAACTATCTTATTCCTGGGATCAAGGCGGTGCTGGCGGCGTCTTGCAGATTGATAACCTGACAACCGACGCTTCGTTCGAAGATACTGTGCCCAACACCCTGACGATGGATATGGGCGAAAACAGCCAGCCTTGGATCATCGGCGGTGGCCAATCGCAATCTGATCCGGGGCAATTGAACAACATCGACCAGCATTTCGCCGGGTCTGTTGAAGTGTTTCAGCTTTCGGACACCGTCGACAATCTGACTACCCCCGATGCCAACCCCGATACCGCCACCACCAACGAAGACACCCCCGTTGTCATCGCGGTGCTGACCAATGACACCGACCCGAATGGCGACCCGCTGACGGTCACCACCGCAA
>JAHEDL010000638.1 GCA_024641255.1 Pseudorhodobacter sp. | reverse complement strand
GACAACGGGTAAAAGGCGAACCCGCCACCGCCGTCTGATCTGCGCTTTGCCCCCCAAGGGCACCAATATTACCGCCCCGTCAGTTCGGCGGTAATCCGCACCGGCCCCGCCTTGCCCTTCAACTTGGCCCGATAAATCACCACGCCTTCGGCCACCCGCATCACATAGGTGCGGGTTTCGGTGAAGGGAATCATTTCAACCCAATCCACCACATCCACCGACGCGCTGCGCGGATCGCCAAATTGTTTGATCCATTTGCGCGGCCGCCCCGGTCCGGCGTTATACCCCGCCGCAATCAGCGCCACCGCAGGCCCGAATTCTTCCGCCATATGCCCCAAATAGGCCGACCCCATCCGCACATTGAACGCAGGGTCTGAAATCAACCGCGAGGCAGAGCTTTTTTCCCCCAGCTTTAGCGCCACATGCTGCGCGGTATCGGGCATCACCTGCATCAATCCACGCGCGCCCGCTTTGCTTTGCGCCGCCGGATCAAACTCGCTTTCCCGCCGCGAGATCGACAGCGCCAACGCCCGGCTGACCGGCAGGTTGTCTGGCACGAAATCCGGCACCGGATAATAGGCGCGCGGCAAAATCAGCCCGCGCTCTGCCGCCGCCTTGGCCACCAACACTGCGATATGCGGCTCTTCCATCCGCAGCGCCAAATCGGCAAGCTGTTCAAGCTCTGCGCCATTCAGGCTTTCCGCCAGATGCAAAAAGAACCGCTTCGCCAAGGTCCGGTCGCCCGCCTGCGCCAGCAGTCGCCCAGCCGCCAACACCGAAGATTGCGCAAAACCAGAACTCTTCCACCCCGGCCCCGGTTCCCCCACATTCACCAGCGCCGGGTCCAGCGGCAGGCCAATCTTTTCCGAAGCCAGCATGCCATAAAACGCTGTCTGGTTGCGCGCCGCCCGCGCATAGGCCGCGTTCGCCCCGGCGCTATCGCCCTTGGCCTCCAGCGCCCGCCCCATCCAATATTCGGCCCGCGCCACCGAAATCGGCGTCGCAACCGCTTCTTTCAGATGCTTGAAATGTTTTAGCGCCGTATCCGGGTCGTCCAATTTGCGCAGCGCAATGAAGCCCGCCAGAAACTCCAGATCAACATAGCTATCGCCTTCGGTCATCTGATGGCTTGCCGCCACCCGGAAAGCCAGCTTTGGCTGACCCTGCCGCAACAAGATCCGCGCCAGATCCGCCCGCCGCTTTGACCATGCCGCCGGATCACCCAAACTCGCCGCCGATTTGCTCCGTTCCAGAATAAGCGCCGCCGCATCGTCATAGCGATCAGCGCGCATCCGGTAGTTGAATCGGTCATAGGCCAGCCCGGCATCGGCAAGCGCGGCCTGCGGCACCGCGTCAACCAAGGCCACCGCTTTGCTGCTATCCGCCTGCAACGCCATCCGCGCCAGCGCCAAAGCCTTCCACGTGGGCGAAACTCTTGGCAGCATCCGCTCTGCCTCGGCCCGCCGCCCGCCCTCCCACAAAATCCGATCCAAGCGAACCTCATGCGCAACCGACAGCACATCGCCCATCATCGCCAGCATCGCATCTTCGTCAGCGGCCTCGAACTTCAACTCAGTCCAGCCGCGAAACGCTTCGGCCTCGGCATCGCTTTGCCGCCCCAACGCCAACAGCGCCCGCACCAAAGCCACGCTGCCCAACCCGGTTTTTGGGACATCACTGCCAAAATACGCCACCACCCGCGCCGGATCGGTCGACCGCGCCACCGCGACTTCGCCCTTTTCTTTCAGCAGCGGCAGGCCCGGCCAATCTGGCCGCCGCGCCAGAAACGATTCGTAATCGCCCAGCTTGCCCTGACTGTCGCGCAACCATTGCCAAAGAATAATGTCCCCACCAACCGCCCCCGCCCCTTGGGCTGCGGTCAGCGCCTCGGTCCAATCCTTGGTCTCCGCCGCCTTCAATGCAACAGCCAAAGCCCCCGCCTCATCGGCGCGTGCCATGCCTTGTCCCATCAGAAGAAACGAAACGGCGACCGCTTTTGCGATCTTGA
>JAHEDL010000224.1:9687-10404 GCA_024641255.1 Pseudorhodobacter sp. | reverse complement strand
CCACACCTGCGGTTGCCAGAAACAGCCGGCCGGCAAAGATGTTGCGGAAGTATTCCACCGACTTGTCACCCGACAGCGATAGCGTCGGCGCCTTGAACTGCCCCCCCGGCATATGCACCGCGTTGCCGGGCACGGCACCCAAGATCATCGCAATATTCAACGCATTGGTAATCACGGTCAGATTGCGACGGTTGACCAAGCGCGTGGCGATTTCGGTGGTGGTGGTGCCAGCGTCCAGAATAAGCGTGTCGCCATCCTTGACCAGACTTGCCGCCAAAGCGCCGATCTTGCGCTTTTTTTCCATGTTTTCCTGATGATGCAGGGTCATGGCGCTGACCTGCGCGGGAACAGAGTTCAGAAACGCGCCGCCATGTTCGCGGGTTATGAAGCCCTCTTGCTCTAGCTTTTCCAGATCTTGCCGAATGGTGGCTTCGGACACCTGAAACGCAACCGCAAGATCGCGAACGCGGGCCGCCCCTTCTTCTTGAATCCAATCCAAAATCCGCCGCCGCCGCGGTTCGGACAAAAGCCCCACCATGGTGTCGTCGCGGTCAGTTCCCGGTTTTACGTTCAAGGCGGCCTCTTTGCTGGCACCAGATGTGCCGATGGATCGGTCAAGAAATGGTCTAGTATCAAACAGCTTTCGCCGCAACTGTGCGAACAGACGCAAGCGATTTACAACCAAACCGCCGTATATCGACTTCGTTTGCGCAGATA
>JAHEDL010000224.1:0-9677 GCA_024641255.1 Pseudorhodobacter sp. | reverse complement strand
GAACAAGCGCAACTAAACCACATGCATATCAGCTTCGTTTGCGCAGATATATCAATCATTTGGCGATGTTTAAGCAAGGAATGCCGCAAATTCCACAACCAAAGCTTGATCAGCCCGCATAAGTTCACTATAAACGAAAGCAATCGAAGATAAACGAAAACTTTTCGAAACCGCTGGAGGAGCGCCATGACACTGACCATTCGCCGCAAGGTAACCTTGGGATTGGTAATCGGCAGCCGGGCCTTCTTTAGCCCCATCCCGTGCAAAGACGCGCGCGATGAAGCCTTGGCACAACTTGGGGCTCTTGGCATCGACGTGATCACCCTGCCCTATGAGGCAACGGCCAATGGTGCGGTGCAAAGCATTGCCGATGCCGAACTTTACGCGCGCCACTTCAAGGCCAACGCCGACAAGATTGATGGTCTGGTGATCTGCCTGCCAAACTTTGGCGACGAGATTGCGATCATCGAATTGGTCAACCGCGCCAAGCTGAACGTGCCGATCCTGCTGCAGGCCAGCAATGACGAGATTTCGAAAGTTTCAGTCAAAGAACGCCGCGATGCGTTCTGTGGCAAGATTTCGGTCAGCAACAATTTCTGGCAATACGGAATTCCGTTTACCGAAACCAGCAGCCACACCTGCGATGTGTCGGGGCCAGAGTTTGGTGCCGATCTTGAGCGCTTTTCGCGGCTGTGCCGCACGGTGCGCGGCCTGCGTGGCGCGCGACTGGGGGCGATCGGGGCGCGCACCGGCGCGTTTCAGACCATGCGATATTCGGAAAAGCTGCTGCAATCTTCGGGCGTTACCGTGGTGACGGTTGACCTTTCGGAAATGATGGGGGCAGCGACGGCGATTGCCGACAGCGACCCCGCCTTGCTGGAGAAGCTGGAGAAGATCAAAGCCTATGGTCGGATACCGGCACATATCAAACCGGCGCAGATCCTGAAGCAGGCCAAGTGGACCTTGGCGGTGAACCGCTGGATCGAAGAAAACGGGTGCGATGCCTCGGCGATTCAATGCTGGCGGTCGTTGCAGGACAATTTCGGCTGCGCCACCTGCCTGACCATGTCGATGATGGGTGAAGAGCTGATGCCGTCGGCCTGCGAAGTTGACATCATGGGCGCGCTTTCGATGTATGCGCTGGCGCTGGCGTCCGGGGCGCCTCCGGCGATTCTGGATTGGAACAACAATTACGGTGCCGATCCAGACATGTGCGTTTGCACGCATTGCGGTAACTACCCAAAATCCTTCATCGGCGACACGCCCGAGATTTCGGAACTGGACGTTCTTGGTGAAGTTATTGGCCGCGAAAAGTGCTTTGGCGCTGTGAAGGGCAAAGTGAAGGCCGGACCGATGACGTATTTCCGGCTGTCGACCGATGATCGCGCCGGCACGGTGAAATGCTATCTGGGCGAGGGTGAATTCACCGATGACCCGTTTGCAATGGATGGCGGCATTGCGGTGACCCGCGTGCCGGACTTGCGCAAGCTGATGCGGTTTGTCACCCAGAACGGCTTTGAACACCATGTCGCCATGGTGCGTGGCAACCATGCCGATGTGGTCGCCGAAGCGGTGACCCGCTATCTTGGCTGGCCGATCTACCATCACGGAGGCACGCCCGAACCGCAACTTTTCATCCCCAATCGGTTTTAAGCCATGACACAGACAGATCTGATCCAAACGATCAAAGACAAGGCGCTGTGGATGCGCCGCACCGCGTTCGGCATGGTGCATGCAGCACAACTTGGCCACCCCGGCGGGGATTTTTCGGCCATCGACGTGATGGCGACGCTGTATTTCGGGGTCATGACGTTTGACCCCAAGCAACCCAACCGGGCCGACCGCGACCGCTTTATCATGTCAAAGGGCCACGCAACCGGGGCGCTGTATTCGGCGCTTTGCGCGGCGGGGTATTTTCCGCAAGACTGGCTGCAAACCTATATGCAGCCGCGGTCTTTGCTGAACGGCCACCCCAATCGCAACTACCTTCCGGGGGTGGAAACCAACACCGGCCCCTTGGGTCACGGCTTTCCGGTGGCAGTGGGCATCGCAATTGCGGGCCAATTGACGAAAGCAAACTACCGCACCTTCGTGCTAACCGGCGATGGCGAGCAGCAAGAAGGGTCAAACTGGGAAGCGGCAATGGTGGCGGGCCACCGCAAACTGAACCATCTGACGCTGATCATCGACCGCAACCGTCTGCAACAAGGCGCGGGCACGGAAGAAACCTCGGGGCTGGACCCGTTGGATGAAAAATACGCCGCCTTCGGCTGGGAGCCGATCTTTGTTGATGGCCATGATCATGGCCAATTGCTGCAGGTGCTGTCGGCCCCCGTTGGCGACAAGCCGCGGGTGGTGATTGCCAACACGGTCAAGGGCAAAGGCGTTTCGTTCATGGAAAACAAAGCCAACTGGCACCATGGCGTGCCAAATGCCGAACAATTCGCCCAAGCGATGAAGGAGTTGATCTGATGGCGCATGCTGCCCCTCAAGCCGCTGGGCTGTTCGACTGCCGCGAAGCTTGGGTTGCCACGCTGGAAGCTTTGGCAGAAGCCGATCCGCGCATTGTTGCGGTGGTGAACGACTCTGTCGGGTCATCGAAGCTGAACGGCTTTCAAAAGAAGTTTCCGGATCGGCTGATCAACGTCGGTATTGCTGAACAGGTGATGGTCGGGGTTAGTGCCGGTCTGGCCAACGGTGGGCAGATCCCTTTCGTGTCAGCCGCATCGTGTTTTATCACCGGGCGCGCGCTGGAACAGGTTAAGGCCGACATCGCCTATGCCAATTTCAACGTTAAACTGGTTGGCCAATCTTCGGGCGTTGCCTATGGCGAGTTGGGCGCGACGCACCATTCGATTGAAGATTTTGCCTGGCTGCGGCCGCTGACAAATATCACCGTCATCACCCCCGCAGACCCCTGGGAAACCGCCGAAGCGGTGAAATGGGCGGCACAGCATGACGGCCCGGTCTATCTGCGTCTTAGCCGTATGCCGGTGCCAGCCCTAGACGTGCCAAACCGCGTGTTCCGTGTGGGCAAAGCTGAAGTGGTGCGAGGCGGCAATGACGTGACCTTGATTGCCTGCGGCACCACAGTTCATCTGGCGGTTGCGGCAGCCAAATCATTGGCAGACGACGGTATCGACGCGCGGGTGCTGAACATGGCCACGCTGAACCCGTTGGACGACGAGGCGGTGGCGGCCGCTGCGGCAACCGGCGCCATCGTCACCGTCGAAGAGGCTTCGGTGCGCGGTGGATTGGGTGGGGCGGTGGCCGAATTTACAGCCGCGCACCAACCCGTTCCGGTAGAGCGGGTGGGCTTTCCGGGCTTTTTGCCGACCGGGTCAACTGATTGGTTGTTCAAGGAATTCGGATTGTCGGCCGAAGGCATTTCGGCCGCCGCGAAACGCGCGCTGCAACGCAAGAAGGGCTGATAAATGCGGGTATTGGCGATTGATCAGGGCACAACCAACACCAAAGCGGTGCTGGTTGATGCAACAGGCAAGGTTCTGGCCCGCGCGTCACAGCCCCTGACAACCGCTTATCCGAAGCCCGGCTGGGCCGAACAATCGGCAACCGACATCTGGGCTTCGGTTCAGGCGGTGATTGCCGAAGTGGCGGCACATAACGGTGCGCCCGATGCAATCGCCATTGCCAACCAGCGCGAAACGCTGGTGGTCTGGGATGCCGACACATCGACCCCGATCTGCCCTGCCCCAATCTGGCAATGCCGCCGCACGGCGGATGAGTGTGCCGCGCTGATCGCCGCAGGCCATGATCCGGCAGTGGTGGCGGCAACCGGGTTGGGGATCAACCCGCTGTTTCCGGCATCAAAACTGGCATGGGTGCTGCGTCATGTGCCGCAAGCGGCGGCCCTATTGGCGCAGGGCCGCCTGCGCGCAGGCACTGTCGATGCTTGGCTTTTGTGGCAACTGACGGGCGGCGCGTCTTTTGCAACCGACCATTCGAATGCCTCGCGCACCCAATTGTTCGACACTGCAAAACTTGAATTTTCGCCCGAGCTTGCTGCGATGTTTGGCGCATCGGTGGCCTGTTTGCCCGCCGCGATGCCCTCTGACAGCCTGTTTGGCACCACCGCCGCGGGTGCCACCGCTTTGCCAGCCGGTGTGCCGATCCGCGCCATAATGGGCGACAGCCATGCGGCACTTTATGGCCACGGCATCCGCAAACCGGGCGTTGTGAAGGCGACTTACGGCACCGGATCATCGTTAATGACACTGACCCCGTCGCGCGTCGCGTCTGATCACGGGCTATCAGGCACAATCGCCTGGACCGACGGTGCCGGCACCGCCTATGCGCTGGAAGGCAATATCACCGTGTCGGCACAGGCCGCAGCTTTTATGGCGCGTTTGCTGGGGGTTGGCGATGCTGCAGCCCTGTCCGCGCTTGCCGAAACGGTAACTGATAGTGGCGGCGTCAGCTTTGTGCCGGCGCTGGCAGGCCTTGGCGCCCCCCACTGGGACGACCATGCCACCGGCACCGTCACCGGAATGACCCACGCCACCACCCCCGCCCATCTGGCCCGCGCCACTTTCGACGCAATCTGCCACCAGATTGCCGACGTTTACGACGCGATGGCACAAGACGTCGGCCATCCGCTGACCGGCCTGCGTGCTGATGGCGGTGCGTCCGGCAACACTTTTCTGATGCAACTTCAGGCCGATATTCTTGGGCAAACCGTTCAGCGCATGGCCGTGGAAGAGGTCGGCGCGCTTGGCGTGGCAAGAATGGCGTTTGCGGCGCTTGGTTGTCAGGTTGCGGAGATTGCTGAGTCCCAGAGTTTCACGGCAAAACGTAAGGGAGCCGAACGCATGGCAGGCAGACAGCAATGGGCCAAAGCGCTTCGCAAATCGCAGCTTTAAGCAAAAAGTGGTGCCCTATTGCGAAGTTTGGGAAGCACCTTTCGGGAACAAATCTGTAAACGCTGGGTGTAAACGGCCAGAACAGCCCGACAAAAACATCGCCAAGTTATTGGTCTATTTGGTGCCCCCAGCAGGACTTGAACCCGCGACCCCCTGATTACAAATCAGGTGCTCTACCAGCTGAGCTATAAGGGCAGTGGGGTTCAAATAGCGATTGGGCGGCTTTGGTGCAAGTAGGTCTTGCGCAGGTATTTAGCTGTTTTTGGTGGCGCGCGCCAACAGGGCGACGGCGGCAAGGCCCATTGCCACAACGACCAACGCTGCCGGAGCGGCCTCGCCAATGCGTTCAAGGCTTGCCAGTTCGTAAACGCGCGTCGACAGGGTGTTGAAGTTGAACGGGCGCAGAAGCAAGGTTGCCGGGAGTTCCTTGACGCAGTCAACGAAGACAACCAGCAGCGCCGAGGCGATCGAACCGCGCATCAGCGGCAGATAAACATCGCGCAACGTCCCGGTTGCCCCGCGCCCCAAGCTGCGGGCAGCCATCGGCAATGACGGTGAAATTCGGCCAAAGGCGGTGTCTACGGCGCCTTGCGCGACGCCGAAAAACCGCACGATATAGGCCAAGACGATTGCAGCGGCCGTTCCCGTTAGCAGTAGCCCCGGATCATAGCCTGTCACCGCCAAAATTCCGTCAGCAAGCCGATGATCAAGCGCGGCAAGCGGCACCAACAGGCCAACCGCCAAAACTGCGCCCGGCGCCGCGTAGCCTAAAGTCGTTACCGGCAAGACCAATCGCGCCAACCGCCGACCTGCCAGCCGCACGCCATAGACCAAGAACAACGCCGCACTAACCGTGAGTATCGCCGCAATTCCACCGACTACAGCGGTATTCAAGGCCGCCGCTGCAAGGCCGGGAGCAAGCCAGACTTGGGGTTTGGCAATCGCATGCCCCATCATCACCGCAACCGGCAGCAAAAATCCCATCACAAATGGGATCAGACACAAGCCAAGCGCAGCCAGGGCTTTGACACCGTGAAGCTGGGTCGGGCTCACCGGGCGGCTGGCGCGCGATTGGCGATGAAAACGCGCGTTGCGCCGACTGATGTATTCGACGCTTAACAAGACCAATATCAACGCCAATACCACACCGGCGATCTGCGCAGCGCCACCCGCGTTGCCACCATTCAGCCAGGTCGAAAATACCCCGGTGGTCAGGGTTTGCACGCCAAAGGTTGCAACCGTGCCAAAATCCGCAACAGTCTCCATCATCGCAAGTGCTACTCCGGCGGCGATGGCCGGACGAATGAGTGGCAGGCCAAGCCGCCAGAACAGACCAAACGGGCCCAGGCCCAAGGATCGTGCAACCTCGTAGGACGCGCCTGACTGTTCGCGCAGCGCCGATCGGGTCAACAAGTAGACATAGGGGTAAAGTGCGGCCGACAACACCACGATCGCCGTGGGTTCAGAGTGGATTTCGGGAAACCAGTAGTCGCGCGCCGAAGTCCAGCCAAAGGTGCTGCGCAGGGCAATCTGCAGCGGCCCGGCGTAGTCAAGAAAATCAACCAGCGCATAAGCGCCGACATATGCGGGAATAGCCAGCGGGAACAGCAGCGCATAGTCCATGATGCGACTGCCCGGAAAGCGAAACATAACCACCAACCACGCGGCACCCGTGCCCATCGCGGCGGTCAGCACCCCGACCCCAAGCATCAGCCGCAGCGTGGTCGCAAAGTAGCGTGGCAATACGGTGGCCATCAGATGCGGCCAAATGTTTTCGGTGGGATGAAACGCAATCCACAGCACCGCAAGCATCGGGGTCAACACGATGGCCGCCACCAACAGCGCCCCAATCGACCAAAGGTCCAAACGAAACCCATAGGGCCGCTTCAGTATCCGAGTGTTTTGCTGGGTCATCATAGGCTTGCGATACAGGAAAGCGGTTTAACTGTAAAGAAAACCGACTATAGTCAGGGCAACAAGAGTAAGCAGTCAGGCCAGTAGTTCATGCGCATCGTGTATCATTTGGGCGCGCACTTCACCGATGAAGAGCGCCTTTTGAAGTGTCTTTTGAAGAATCGGGAAGTGTTGTCGCAGTATGGTGTCGTGGTTCCGGGGCCGAAGCGCTATCGCAACTTGCTGCGTGATACCGCGATTCAGTTGAAAGGCAGCGCTGCAAGCCGGGACACGCAAGCGCTTATCCTTGACAAGATCATGGAAGAAGACGTGGCCGACCGTATGGTGATGTCATGGGACAGCTTTCTTTCGCTGGCACCTTGGGCGCTGGATGGCACACTTTATCCGGCGGCTGGTGACCGAGTGCGGGCGTTTTCGCAGATATTTCCAGAGATCGAGGCAGAGTTTCATCTGTCTATCCGCAACCCGGCAACCTTCTTGCCAGCGCTGTTTGAAAAGTTGCCAAACAAGACCTACGACGATTTCATCGGGAAGACCGACATCTTCGACCTGCACTGGTCTGATGTGATCGAACGAATTTTGGCGCAAAACCCCG
Source organism: Pseudorhodobacter sp. (assembly GCA_024641255.1). GTDB lineage: Bacteria > Pseudomonadota > Alphaproteobacteria > Rhodobacterales > Rhodobacteraceae > Cypionkella. The sequence goes on along the minus strand of JAHEDL010000224.1, from coordinate 2,288 downwards.
ACACGCCGCTGACGATCTGGTGCGATGAAGACACGCCGCTTATCTGGCCCGAGGTTTTGCGCATAGTGGCAGGATTGCCTGAAGACGCCGCACTTGAAGGCGAAAATGATCTGTTGGCGTCGCTGATGTCAGGCGAAGGCATGTCGCGCATGCAGACATATTTGCAAAGCCACCCACCAGCATCGGTGATGCAGCGCCGCAAGGTGGTTTCGGCATTTCTGGATAAGTTCGCGCTGCCAGAGCGGATCGAAACCACCATCGAAATGCCGGGCTGGACCACTGAACTTGTGGATGAATTGACCGCCACCTACGAACAAGACGTTCATCGCATTGCGAATATGCCGGGCGTGACCTTCATCGCGCCCTGATCGTGGATTTAGGCGCAGGGTAGCCCTGCGCCTAAAAACCGTCTGGTTTGTTTACTGCATACCCAGCGCAGATTTATACATCTCGATGATTGCTTCTTCTTCAGCAATTTCATCGGGTTTGCGCTTCCGCAAGGCGATGACTTTCTTCATCACCTTGGTGTCATAGCCACGGCCCTTCGCCTCGGCCATCAGTTCTTTTTGCTGTTCGGTGACATCTTTCTTCTCAGCTTCAAGCTGTTCAAAACGCTCGATGAACTGGCGCAGTTCATCGGCGGTCACGTTATAGGCAGAGGTTACGTCATTCATAACAGATCTCACTTTGGCTGAGGGCGCAGGTCAAGGACAGGCAAGCTTGAATTGCGTCGTTCCTATATGGCGCAGCCCGCAGGATCAAGCGCGCGGGGTTGCAACGACGGGACCAACACGATAGCCCAACGGCTGCAAAAGACGTGGCATCGCGGTGGGGACAGCATGGAAATATTGATCTGGATTGGCACGGCGTTGACGGTTGCCGGGATTTTGGGCCTGCTGTGGTGCGTCAAGCTGGTGCTGGCGATCAAAAAACGCAACTTGCCGGATGCAGAAACCAAAACCGCAATGCAACGCGTAATCGCATTGAATATGGCCGCGCTGTTTATTTCGGCCATCGGTTTGATGATGGTCGTTGTGGGCGTGATCCTGGCCTAGAAAAATCGCGCCTACTCTGCGCGGTTCAAATCACCAAACACCCTGCCATCGGCGATCAACCGATCAAAGATAGGGTCAGGTGCGTAAATTTGCGGGGCAGTTTCGGCACGGCGTTTCAGATCGGCCCGCAGCACCAAAAGACCGCGACGGTCGGCCTGAAACATCGGCCCGCCCTGCCAACGCGGAAACATGCCACTTAAAATCGCGGCAGCGTCAATATCCGATGGCCTGCGCGCGACGCCTTCGCCCAAGAGCCGCGCGCCCTGATTTGCCAAGGCGGCAAGGCAGGCATCCAGCACCAACTTTGCTTGCGGTGGTGGTGCCGGAAGCGGCGCGCGCGCAGCACCGCCCATCCCAAAAGACGCAAGCGCCGCCGCCAGAACAGGCCGTGCAAGCCCGCCAGTTTCCAATGCCGAAATTGCGGCGGAAAGGGCTGCCCGCAGCCTGCGATCAATCGAACCGCCCGGCCCGGTAAACAACAGTTTCCACCCCAAACGCCGCGCAAACGCAGCACCTGATGCCAATAATGCCTGCGATACCTCTGCCCCTGCCGCCAGTTCCGCCGCCAAACCCGCAGAAACGGCGGGATGCAAGGCGGCGCGCCCTGCCCCAGCGCGTGCGGCCAAAGCCCCCAAAATCAGCACCGCCGCAGGCGGATCAAGCGGCACCGGCCCGGCATCGCTGCCCGCCAAAACCAGATCGGCACCAACAAGCGCCTCGGGGCTCATGTTCGAGGTTAGCCGCGCCCAATCGGCATCGCGGGCAGCGGCGCCCAGGCGGCCATCTGCGACCGCAATCTCTTGCCGGGTGGCGATTTTTTGCAACGCGGCCACCAGAGCATCGCGTTTGGGATCAACCAAGGTCACACGCAATCCGGCCGCAAGCGCCTGGGCCGCAACGTCGGCAGCCGGATCAGCGGCCCCCCAAAAGCCAACGTGATTTAGCTTTACTGCGCCCTGCGCGGCCACGCTTGCAGGCAGTTGCGTGGCCCGACGTTCGGCAAACTGGGCATGGCGCAACGCTGCGGCCTCAGGCGTGCGCACCAAATCGTCGAACGCGGCCTGTTCATAGGCAAGGCCCTGATCAAACGATAAAAGCTGTGCCGCCTCGACACAATCAACCAATCGAGCGGCGGCTGGCACCGGCAGATCTTGCACTTTGGCACGGGCGACAGAGACTTCGGCGAAGTAGGTCTTTGCATCGCGCAATCCATCGCGCCGATCTGATGTCTTT
>JAHEDL010000637.1 GCA_024641255.1 Pseudorhodobacter sp. | reverse complement strand
AACTTTCCAGTTTCTTTGCGCCAACCCCGGTTATGCCCATCATCTGATCCAAGTTCGCCGGGCGTTTTTCCGCCATTTCGATCAAGGTTTTATCGGCAAAGATCACATAGGCAGGAACCCCTGCCGCTTCTGCTAAAGCACGACGTTTGGCTTTTAGGGCGGACAATAGACTTGCGTCTTCTTCTGCCACCAAGGTTTTTACCGCCAGCCGCGGCATTGCCTTTTCAACCGTGTCTTTTCGCAAGGTGATGGACTCTTCGCCGCGCAAAATCGGGCGGGCGGCCTCGGTCATCCGTAAGGCGCCAAAGCGGTCGGTATCTGGGCGAATAAGATCGCGCCCCATCATTTGCCGAAACACCGCACCCCATGCCGGTTTGGAAAGCTCACGGCCAACCGCAAAGGTCGGCAATTGGTCGTGCCCCTTTTCGCGCACCTTTGCCGTGGCATTTCCGGTAAGAATATCAATCAGATGGCCCGCCCCAAACCATTCACCGGTGCGCAGCATTGCCGAAAGCGCTTTGCGAACGGCATCGGTAGCATCGAACAACGCGGCAGGGCGGTCACACAAATCGCAATTGCCACACGGTTCTGCCGCTTCGCCAAAGTAGCCCAGCAACACTTGCCGACGGCAAGCAGTGGCCTCTGCCAAACCCAGCAGTGCGTTCAGGCGGGCGTGATCCGCAGCCTTGCGGTCTGGCGGGGCAACGCCTTCGTCAATTTGGCTGCGGCGCAGGCGAATATCGTCGGGGCCATAAAGGGTCATCGTTTCTGCCGCAGCACCGTCGCGACCGGCGCGGCCGATTTCCTGATAATACCCTTCAATCGATTTCGGCAGATCGGCATGCGCAACCCAGCGGATATCCGGCTTGTCGATGCCCATGCCAAAAGCAACCGTCGCCACCACGATCAGACCGTCTTCTTGCTGAAATCGAATTTCGACCCGGCGTCTTTCCTCTGCGTCCATACCGCCGTGGTAGAAACAGGCGGAATGGGCCTCGGCACGCAAGGCTTGGGCCAGCGTTTCGGTTTTCGCGCGGGTGGCACAATAAACGATGCCAGATTGGCCGCGCCGCCCACCGGCAAAGCGCAAGATCTGGTCGCGGGGGCTGTCTTTAACCGAAAAGGCAAGATGTATGTTCGGGCGATCAAAGCCGCGCAGGAAGGACTCTGGCGCTTGTCCGTCGAACAGACGGGTAACGATTTCGCCCCGGGTTTCTTCATCTGCTGTGGCCGTGAAAGCGGCCAGCGGCACATTCAGGCTGCGCCGCAGCTCACCGATCCGCAGGTAATCCGGGCGAAAGTCATGCCCCCACTGCGAAACGCAATGGGCTTCGTCTACGGCGATCAAAGTGCAGTTGATCCGCCGCAGCATTGGCAAGGTGCCTGCTGACGCCAGCCGTTCTGGCGCCATGTAAAGCAGTTTCAGCCGCCCGTCGTCCAAGGCCGAAAAAACATCTTCGGTTTCTTCATCGGTGTTTCCAGAGGTCAGCGCCCCCGCTTCGACCCCCGCTTCGCGCAACGATCTGACCTGATCGCGCATCAGCGCAATCAGCGGCGAGATGACCACCGTTACCCCTTCCCGGCACAGCGCCGGAAGCTGAAAACACAAAGACTTTCCGCAACCCGTCGGCATAATTGCCAAGGTGTTGCGACCAGCCATCACGGCATCGACAATTTCTTCCTGACCGGGGCGAAAGCCGGAGAAACCGAAGATAGACTGCAAAAGGGCGCGGGGTTCGGGCATCATCTCTTTGCGCGGCAGTAGGGCCGAAAAGGGTTAGCGAAGAGTGAATTAGTAGAAGGCCGCCATGTTGTTGATCAGCACGATGCGCAGTGCATAAAGCGCCACCAGCACCAGAAGCGGGGCCAGATCAAGCCCAGGCGTGCGCGGCAAGACCGACCGCACCTTGTTATAAACCGGCTCAAGCGTGCGGTTTAGGCCGTTCCAAACTTGCGCCACAAGCGGCTGGCGCAAGTTTAGCACTTGAAAATTGATCAGCCAGCTCATGATGATATGGGCAAGAATGATCCATTTCG
>JAHEDL010000635.1 GCA_024641255.1 Pseudorhodobacter sp. | reverse complement strand
CCGCCGCCGCAGGCACCGCGGTGAAAGCCGCCGCCGATGGCACCGTCGCCGCCGTCACCAAAGACACCCAAGGCACGCCGATTGTGGTGATCCGCCACGCCGACGGCATCTTGACGGTTTACGCAGGCGTTGACGGGTTGAAGGTCGCCAAAGGCGCCAAGGTGACAAAGGGGCAGACCATTGCCGTCGTGCGCGCTGGCGACCCCGCCTTCGTGCATTTCGAGGTGCGCAAGGGCGTCGATTCCGTCGACCCGATGAGCTATCTGCAATAAAACTCCGTCAGGCCGCGCTGCGCTGCTTCGCCCGCGCGCGGCCTGACCTTGCTGCCACAGCGTTACAGCTCAATGCGCAGCGGCTCGTGCTCCAGCCGCGCGCGATAGGCAGCCAGCGTTTTATCCGCCTCATCTGGAAACCTTTCGCCCGTCAGGGTGACCGCAACAATACGGTCAACCCGAAAGCTGCGAAAATCGTTCCGCGCTTCGCAATACGCCGCCAAAGTCGAAACCCGCCCCTGCTTTTCCAAAGCAAGCGGACGAATATCGCTATGACTTTCGGTGCCGCGCGGGTCGATATAGGTGATCGTCACCCGCTCATGCGTCTTGATCGCCCGCCGCAGCAGCGGCAGATGCTTGGGCGCGGTTTTGTCAGTAGGGCCGGGAAACGCGAACAACCCTTCGGGATCTTTCGTCGGGGCCGGGGTCACCGCCGCCACCTTCTTGGCCAAGGCCCGCGCCGCCCGCGCCAATGGCACATCCCCCGATTCTGCCGCCAGCCGCAGCCCAAGCCGCAAGGCATCCAGCTCGACCGCGTTCAATATCATCGGCGGCAGGGTAATGGGTGCGCGCAATATGTAACCAACGCCGCGTTCGCCCTCTACTGGCAGGCCAGACGCCGCCAAAGTCGTCATATCCCGCCAGATCGTTCGCACAGAAACCTCAAGCTTTTCAGCAATTTCCGAGGCGCGGTGCAACCGGCCATCGCGCAAAATCTGAATCAGGTCGAACAGGCGGTCAGTGCGGCGCATCGGGTTTCCGGTATTATGACAACTGACATATAGCTGTCAGTTTGCATGGGGTAAAGCGGTGCAAAACCGCCAAAATCCGGGCGTTTGGGCTTTCCTCGCGGCGCGATGTCGGTAAGGCTCATCACCGAACCGTCGCAAAGGTGCGGCGCAAAGGAGGATTGATCATGCACTTGAGCCCGTTGCATCTGTTGGTATTGGCCCTTGTCGTGCTGGTGCTGTTTGGCAAAGGCAAAGTTTCGAACCTGATGGGCGAATTCGGTCGCGGCATCACGGCGTTCAAAAAAGGCGTCTCGGACGGCTCGGCAGAGCTGGAAAAAGAAGCGGCTGCCAAGGCTGCAAAAGATGTCACCCCGTCGGATCAAGACAAAGTCTGATCACTTTGGGTCTGACCCTGTAAGAGCTTGAATTTCTTACGGTCAGGCCATGCTGATCTGGGGCTGACATGCCGCGAAAGGGCTGATGCAGAATGTTTGGGGATATCGGCTGGACCGAGATATTGGTGATCGGCATCGTGGCGCTGATCGTGATCGGACCCGAGGATTTGCCGGATATGTTCCGGCAGGTTGGGCGCTTTACCGCCAAGCTGCGGCAGATGTCGCGCGAGTTTTCGCGCGCGATGGAGCAAGCGGCGAAAGACTCGGGCGTCAAGGACGTGGCCGATGATCTAAAGGCGGTGACTTCGCCGAAATCTCTGGGCATATCGAAGGTGAAAGAAGCGGCGGATCGCTTTGAAAAATGGGATCCGATGAAAAACGCAACCAAACCCACCAGTACCGCCAAGGCCCTGGTGCCCGCCCCAATGCCCGCAACACCTGCGCCCGCAGCTGCGGTTGCCGTCTCCGATCCTGTCGCCACAACCGCAGCGGTCGAAGCCAAAATCCACGGCCCCGAAACCCAAGCCTTGCTGGACAAGCAAGCGGCGAAAAAGGCCATTCTTGCCGAAACCACCGCAAAGTTGAAAGCGGTCGATGCAGGCGAAGTGGCGGTTGCTGCCAAACCCGCACCCAAGCCGCGCGC
>JAHEDL010000633.1 GCA_024641255.1 Pseudorhodobacter sp. | reverse complement strand
TTCACCAAGGCTTAAGGGTGATTCCTTTAGAAAGGGTAAGCGGTGAACAAAGGGAGAATCCCATGGGCCATATTTTTGATGCGCTTTGTGCAGAAATTTCGATGGTATCGGTGTCAAATGCTTTGGGGCGGGTGGCGACGGTATCGCAAGGCACGGTGCGCGTGACCGGCTTGGACACAACGGCGCGGCAAGGCGACAGGGTGCTGATCGCCGGTGCGCTCGGGGGGGAGGTTTTGACGCTTGCCCCCGAAGGCGTGACGGTGTTGACCGAAGGCCCGCCAGAGGGGCTAGCGATGGGCGCCGAGGTAGAGCTGCTTGGCGCCACCGGGCTTGCCCCCGACAACAGCTGGATTGGCCGCATTGTCGATCCTTACGGTCGCCCGATGGATGGTAAGCCTTTGTTTCGGGGCGCAATTTCACGCCCCCTGCGCGCCGCCGCGCCGCCTGCTGCGGATCGCCGCCGTCTGGGCGAACGGCTTTCAACCAGCGTTGCAATCTTTGACACCTTGCTGCCGTTGGTGCGGGGGCAGCGGATCGGCCTGTTTGCTGGGTCTGGGGTTGGCAAATCTTCGTTGCTGGCGAAATTTGCCCGCGGTGTTGATGCCGATGTGGTCGTGATCGCGCTTGTTGGCGAACGTGGGCGCGAATTGCGCGAATTTGTTGAACGGGTGCTGGGGCCAGAGGGGATGAAACGCTCGGTCTTGGTGACGGCAACTTCGGATCAATCGGCGCTTGCCCGCCGTCGCTGTGCGATGGCCGCGATGACGGTTGCCGAACATTTCCGCGCGCAGGGGTTGCACGTGCTTTATCTGGCCGATTCGATCACCCGCTTTGCCGAAGCCCATCGCGAAGTTGCCTTGGCGGCGGGGGAAACGGCGGCTTTGAAAGGCTATCCGCCGTCGGTTGCGCAAGCGATTATGTCATTGGCCGAACGAGCCGGCCCCGGCCCAGAGGGTGAAGGCGACATTACCGCTGTGTTTTCGGTGCTAGTCGCCGGGTCTGATATGGAAGAAACCATTGCCGATATCTTGCGCGGTGTGCTGGACGGCCATGTGGTGATGGATCGCAAAATTGCCGAACGGGGCCGCTATCCGGCGATCGACCTGCTGCGGTCTGTGTCGCGGTCTTTGCCCGAAGCGGCAACTGGCGAAGAAAACCTGCTTATCACGCAGGCTCGCCAACTGCTTGGCGCGTGGGACAGGGCAGAAATGATGATCCAAGCGGGGCTTTACGCCAAAGGGTCTGACCCGATGGTCGATGCCGCCATCAAGATCTGGCCCGCGTTGGATGGGTTTTTGGCTGAAGACGCGCCAGAAGATGGCATTGCGGGCAGTTTTGCCCTCCTAGCTAAGGTGCTTGGCCCTAGGTAAAGCGCGATCTGGCGTTTGCCGAAATCTGCTGAAGCATTTGCAAAGCCGGATTGCCATTGCCCGACGCCGCAAAACTAGCGGCTTCGGAGCGCACCAGAAAACGGCGCACCAGGTTTTCAACCTTGGTCGGGTCAGAAAACTGTGACACCATGTTGCTGCCAAGCTGCGCGTTTGCCTTGTCTTTGAAGGTCTTAAGCTGCACATCAATATCCAGCGCACCGATACTGCTTGGCAGGCCCAAGGCGCTTTCGAACACTTTGCGCAGCGGGGCGTTGCCTAGAATGGTAAACCATTTCGTATCTTCGCCGCTGGTGGTTTTCGCCGCCAACGCGGTAAGTTCGCGCTGCGCGTTCATTGCCAGACGCAAATCCGAATTCTGGTCGCCGACGGCAATTTCGAATTGTCGCGATTTATAGGCACTGATGATTTTGTCAGGAAAAGTTGAAATCTTGGTGCTTGGCACCGCAAAGTCGCCAAAGCCAAAGGCGGCCGACAGCTTTTGATACTGCTTGTCGGCAAGCTTGTTCGCCAAGGTCCCGGCGGTCAACGTGCCATCTTGCAACACTTTTTTGATGAAGAACTTGTTGTCGATGTCTTTATCAAGACCAAAGGCGCCCAAAGCTACTTTCAGTAAGCGGCGGTCATTTACCAATTGGTCGGCGGTGGTAATTTGGC